>CAYNQA010000011.1:0-21531 GCA_964399225.1 uncultured Anaerolineaceae bacterium | reverse complement strand
CTCGGTTTGAGTGTTGATGGAAATATCGAACTTGACCGGCACCTCCAGCGAAACAGGGATCTGGGTGCGGATGTGGGCATTATCCATCAGCACAAAGTTCTCATAGAGGCCTTTAACCGTATCTTCCGGTAATTTGGCATAGGTCATGAGCTGGTTGATCTGGAGATTGAGTTGGGAGACATAGCTCACCAAGAATAGGATGATGACGATCAGGATCAAATTGACAATGAGCGAGAGGGTGCTGGCAATTGTCCAGAAGGCGGGGGCAAACTTCCACTGGCGGACAGAGCGCGAGGGCTTTTCATCACTTTGAGCAGGGATTTGGTCGGAGGCAGGGGCTGCCTCGGTGGATTTCTCGGTCTGGCGGCGCGATAGGAAGGATTTGAAATCGGGGAAGGCTAAAGGCGAAGCCTTGGATTCCTCGGGCTGGCTTGGCGTTTCTTCGACAGGGATGGACTCGTCTACCGGCTTGACGGTTTGGGTTTGGCGCAGGCGGGCAAGGGGATCCACTGAGTCGGCAGGGGCGGGTTTCGGTTGGGGCGTGGATGAGGCCGGATCGCGGGTGCCCGCTTGAGGGTCGGGGGTGGAAGCGGCAGAGAACGGGGCCAGGGCTTCGTGATCGTGAGGTGCATTTTCAAAAGCGCGGATGCGTCCGGCGCGTTCGTTTCGATTAGAGTCGCGTTGGTTCATGTTGCCTCCTGTCAAGTCGGTAGGCCAATCCTAACACAAGTAGGGGGGATTTGCCCCATTGGGAAAAAAACAGTTATGCAAAATTGCAGGTGAAATTACGGGAACGTTCCTGTACAATGGTTTTACACAAACCGAATTTTTTGCTTGCCGAAAAATCGTATCTGATTATAATCAGCCCGTTTTGGTCTGATTTAGAGCTTCAAGGAGAGAGACAATGCAGAATCAATTTTTTGTGGCGGTGGTGGGCGCAGGTCCCGCGGGGATGTTTGGCGCGCGCGAACTGGCCAACGCCGGCGCACGCGTGGCCATCTTTAACCGCGACATCAAGCCAGGCGGACTGGCGGAATATGGTATTTACTTTTCCAAACACACCATGAAAGAGGGACTGCGCAAACAGTTCCGCGGTGTGATGGATCATGCGAACATCGATTACTACGGCAACGTGAGTGTGGGAACGAACGGCGATCTTTCGCTGGATGACTTGCGTACGCTCGGGTTTCAAGCTGTTTTGGTGGCCGCGGGCGCACAGGGTACCAAGTGGCTCGGCCTGCCCGGCGAGAATTTGACCGGTGTGTATCATGCCAAGGATGTGGTGTATTTCTACAACAAGCTCCCGCCGTTCGCGCAGAAACCCTTCCGCTTTGGGCGGCGCGTGGCGGTGGTGGGCGCCGGCAACGTGATGGTGGATATTGCCCGCTTCCTGCTCCGCGAACAGAAAGTGGATGAGGTGATTGCGGTCGTCCGCCGCGGGCCGGCCGAGGTAAAGTTCGACAAGAAGGAGATGGAGCACATCGTGGCTTATCTCGATCAGGCCGCCCTGGATGAGGAGATGGGACGCTGTGCGCCGATCATGCAGGCGGTCGGGCAGGACCCGGCTGCGGCAAAGGCGGCCATCCTCGAATCGTTGCCCAAGGCCGAGGCAAAAACATCCGACGGCCGTTTCCGCTTCGAGTTCCTGGCTTCGCCCGTGCAAATGTTCGGCGACGCAGGCAGCAACCTGACCCAACTGGAGATCGAGGAAAATTCACTCAGCCTCAAAGACGGTGAGACCAAGGCTCGCGGAACCGGCGTGAAGCGCGCGCTCGACGTGGAGACAGTCATCTTCGCCATCGGCGACAAGGTGGATGAAGCCTTCGGCCTGCCCACTGAGTGGAACGAATTCGTCAAGAACCCGGCGCCCAAATTCCCCATCGATGGCACCTCCTACGAATCCACGCTGGATGGGATCTTCGTGGGCGGCTGGTCGCGCAAGGCCAGCGAGGGTCTCGTCGGCTATGCCCGCAAGGACGGCACGAATGCGGCCAAGGCGGTTTGGCAATTTCTGCAAACCCTCTCCCCCTCCACCCCAAATGTGGATGCAGTGACCGCAAAACTCAACGGTCTCGGCAAACCGATCGTGACCAAAGCGGATGTGAAGCGGCTGGAAACGATCGAAGCCGAAGAATCCCAAAAGCGCGGACTGCAGGAATTCAAGTTCGACAACAATGAAGACATGCTCAATGCCATGGGCATGGCGATGACAGCCTAACTCTTACCCCTCTCCCCGATTGGGGAGAGGGATTTTTTTCCATGAAACTATCCACTCCTGAATTTCGCGCAATGAATTCCGCCTTGCGGCGCACCGGGCAAAGGTATTTTGAACTCCCCGCTTTTCGCCGCCTCGGCCTGGACCTGCGCGGGCGGGACCTGCTCGAAGTGGGCTGCGGCTCGGGCTATGGTGCGCACCTGCTGAATCAGCTCAGTCCCAAAAGTTATCTCGGCTTCGACGTGATGGAAGAGCAGGTCACCATCGCACGCCAAACATATCCGCAATTCGACTTTCGCCTGCTCGACGCCGCGGATCTTTCCTCTCTCGCCACCGCATCCTTCGACGACGTGGTGATCTTCGGCGTGCTGCATCACATCCCCGATTGGCGCACCGCCCTCAACGAACTCACGCGCGTGACTCGCCCGGGCGGACGTCTCTTTCTTGAGGAACCCCGCGGAACGGACATCCGCGTCTTTGACTTTTTCTTCCGCTGGGCGCATCCGGACTCCGACTTTAGCCTGCGAGGTCTCGAGAATCATTTAACCTCCCTCGGCTGGACCTCCGTCCGCAGATTATGGACGCCGTTGTTGACGATGTATTGTTGGGGAAAATAGTATGGAGTGCAGGCTTCAGCCTGCATCTTTCAAGAAGGAACAATATGCGGACTAAAGTCCGCACTCCGTCAACGTAGTTCTTCTCGAATCGTCTTCGCCAATCCCCTCGCGCGGACTGGCGCGTCGCCGACGTAGCCGGCGTAATCGAGCACCTTCCGCATTTCCCCCGCATTCATATACTTCTGCAACGCCGCATCGCGGACCAGCGACTCCACCAGCGGATTTTCATCTCCACGGCGCACAGCCTCCCACGCGGCGAGACTGTGCTCGCGGATGGTTTCGTGCATCACCTGCCGGTCCGCGCCCGCTTTGACCAGTGACATCATCAGTCGCTCCGTCGCGGCGAAGGGACCGTAGATGGCGAGGTTGCGAGCCATGGCGTGCTCGTCCACGCGCAGGCCGTTCAGGATGCCAAGCGCAGTGCGCAGGATCTCATCCGCAGCGAGGAAGGCTTCGGGGAGGAAAATGCGTCGGTTGGCGGAGTCGTCCAGGGTCCGTTCGAGAAGCGAGAGGGCGGCGTTGTCCCAGGCGAGGCGGGGAAGTCCGGCGATATAACGCGCGAGCGAGTCGATCTTCTCCGCGCGGATGGGATTGCGCTTGAACGGCATGGCCGAGGAGCCGACCTGTTTTGCGCCGAACGGTTCACTCATCTCGCCGATGACCGGTGACTGGAGCAGGCGCAGGTCGAAGGCGAATTTGTGTAGCGAGGCGGCCAGCCCAGCCAGCGCATTGACTACGGGGAATTCCTGATGGCGCGGATAGGTTTGCGATGCGATGGAGAAGAAAGGCAGATCGAGTTTTGCGGAGAGACGCGACTCAAAGTCCGTGAGTTTTTCTGCGCCGAACAATTCCGAATAACTCGCGGACGTTCCCACCGCGCCCTTGAACCCCTTGCCCCTAATCTCTACTCTCTGTTCTCTGATCTCTTTGTAATCCTCAAGCAAATCTTGCGCGTACATGGCGAGACGATAACCGAGCGTGGTCGGCTCGGCGGGCTGGATATGCGTGAAGGCGATGACCGGCGTGTCGGCGTATTGTTCGATCAGGTCGGCGAAGCGGGCGAGGACTTGCGTGAGGGTGGTGAGGGTCAGGTCGAGCACGGCGCGGATGCGGAGTGCATCGGCGTTGTCTTCAATGTCCATCGAGGTCGCGCCGAGGTGGATGATCCCCCCGCCGACAGGACATTGCTCCGCAAACGCTTTGACCTCCGCCATCAGGTCGTGGTGAATTTCGGCTTCGATGGCAAGCGAGCGTTCCACATTGATCTCGTCCATGTGGTTGCGCAAATCTTCGACTTGCGCCGAAGTGACCAAGCCAAACTCAGATTGTGTCTCCGCCAGCGCGACCCAAATGCGACGCCAGAGTCGGCGCTTGTGTTCTTCGCTCCACAGGCGGCGCATCTCGTCACTGCCGTAGCGCCAGGAGAAGGGGGAGAGATAGGAGGTATAAGTGTGCATTATTTTGAAACCGAACTTAAATCCGAACTGAATATAACAAATGCACTGATCACCGCACCGGAAAAGAAAAAGTAAAATCCAGATTGAATTAATTCACTGAGGTGGGTATCCTCGACGGATATATCAAGAAAGAACGAAGCAACCATTGAAAGAATAAAGAAAGTAAGAAATAGCGGCAAAATACCGGTCGGCCAACGAAAGATGGAGACCCTCCCCAGCATTTTGGTTGTAATGGAGAATAGGATCCAGCCACTTAAAAAAGTTAATGCGAAAAAGATGCCGATCCAATCGACAACAGCGAAGTTGCCTAATATGGGAAGTTCTTCAGCAAAGTAGACGCCTTCCCATACGCTGATTTGGCGCGGAAAGGTTATCCCAGCGGAAACAAGTAATGATGCCATAAAGATAGCAATCACTGCATTATGGAATCGGCGTAGTTGTAAATTCGACTTCATGTTGCCTCATTTGAATTGATGTTGTTTCCCTTGTATAATCATTTTACCCTACATGCCCAAACGTGACCTCTACTTCCGCTCCCCCATCATGAACGCCGCAGGGATGCTTGGCTTCGCGCCAGACCTGCGCGTGGACGCGCCATGGAATGAACTCGGCGCGTTTGTAACCAATCCCCTCTCCGCGCGGCCGCGCAAGCCGACATCACATCCTGCCGTGGTGGAATATCCGGGCGGATTCCTCTTGCACACGGGGTTACCCAACCCGGGCTTCGGCGCGGCGGTGAAGAAGTACGCGCACAAGTGGGCGGATACGTCTCTGCCGGTCATTGTCCATTTGATGGCAGACCGTCCCGAAGAGACGAAGCGCATGGTTGAGTCACTCGAGGGCGTGGAGAACGTCATGGCGGCGGAGTTGGGATTCGCGCCGCTGTTGACCGACGATATTATTTTGACGGCTGTGGAAATGTCGCTGGGGGAGTTGCCGCTGATCGTGTCCCTGCCGATGGAACAGGCGGTGACGTTGGGTCCGCGTGTGATCGGGGCGGGTGCGGCGGCAGTGAGTCTGTCCGCGCCGAGGGGAGCCCTCACCCCTGCCCCCTCTCCCGTGTACGGGCGAGGGGAACCTGTCACAGGAAGACTCTACGGGCCAAGTCTCTTTCCGCAAAGTTTGGAGACCGTGAGTCGACTCGTGAGGGCGGGCGTGCCAACGATCGGGGGCGTGGGCGTTTATAAAGCGGAGCAGGCGCGGGGTATGGTGGAGGCGGGGGCGATGGCGGTCCAGTTGGATGCGGTGCTGTGGCGCGGAGGTTATTCGTCGATCGAGTAGCCGGCGTCATCCAAAAAGAATTGTTTTTCTTCGGGGGTCATGCGCGAGTAGGCGAGGCGGATCGTGAATCCGCCGATCAATTTTCCGTCCTGTACGATCATCCAATCCACAATGTCAGCGGTTGCAATGGAAATGCGCTCGCCGAAGGAAAGCCGCAGGGCGAGGATGTCATCACCCATGTTGCCTGTGAATTGGCCATCAACGTATGAAACATCGTCGCACCAGATGTCTTGTGTCGAGCCGTCGGGCAGGGTGAAGCGCACTTTGAGAGCGGCGAAGGTGCGCGTCGGATTCGGTTCTGCGAGCAGGCTGATGAATTCGTTGAGGGTGGCACGCGCCTCAGCAAAGGCGGCACCCATTTCGGGGTCGGAGGAGGAAGCGGGAGGGGTTATCGTCGCGGCGGGGAATGTTGCAGGTACGTCCGTCTGCGGAGCACAGGCGGATAGAAACAGCAAAAGAAGCAGGAGACGTTTCATTCCGGTTTGGGTTCGAGGACGATCACAGCGATGCGGCGCGGCGCGGCGCGTTTTTCATAGAGGTCATACCCTTTGTAATAGGAAAGCGCCAACTGCCAGCAGCGTTCGCGCTCCACCCCTTCTACTTCGCGGGCAATGAATGTGGCCGTGCGGCCGTCTGCATGCACCACACATTCGGGATGCGCGCGCAGGTTATAGACCCAGGCGGGATGATGCGGCCCGCCAAAATTGGAACCGATCAAGACATACTTTTCGCCGTCTGGAAACCCGCCAAGCGGGTGTACGCGTTTCTTGCCGGTGCGCGCACCCGTTGTTTCCACTTCGATGACCGGCAACACCATCTCGGCAACGGTATGTTTGCCGCGTGTGAGAAACAACATGATCTCGTCGGCAGGCTGGAGGATGTGCGACAACACAGCCGATACGGGCTTCAACGCAAATATCCAGAGAAGGGCACGTTGTAATGCGTTTGGTTTCGGTCTCATTTTTCCAGCCAAATAGTGACGGGGCCGTCATTGTGGATCTCGACGAGCATATCGGCACCGAAGATTCCCATCTGTGTGGGGACTCCCTGCTCGCGGAGCAGTTCAGCCACCCGGTCCACGATCGGGGCTGCGACCTCCGGGCGGGCTGCATCCGTGTAGGAGGGACGCCTGCCCTTTTGCGCATCGGCGAAGAGCGTGAACTGCGAGACAACGATGGCCTCGCCTTTCACGTCGAGGATAGAGAGGTTCATCTTGTCGTCGGGGTCGCTGAAGATGCGCAGGGTTGCGATCTTCTCGGCCATCCAGCGTGCCTGCTCCTCCCCGTCGGCGTGGCCAACTCCCAGCAAAACAACAAGACCATGTCCGATGGAGGAGATGGTCTTGTTATCTACCGTGACGCTGGCTTTGGTGACTCGTTGGATCAGGGCACGCATAAAATTCAATCCGCAGATTTGAATGATTACGCAGATTGGTTTTTAAAATCTGTGAAATCTGCGTAATCTGTGGATGCTATATCGGCAACTGTACTGCCTCGCGGACCTCGGCCATGGTCGCTTCGGCCAGCGCGCGGGCACGTTTGGCACCGTCGTGCAGGGTATCCCAAACCTGTTCGGGCTTCTGGGCGATCTCGGCGCGCTTGGCGCGGAAGGGTTCAAGGTTCTTGTTCAGGTTGGCGGCAAAGCGCTTCTTGCAGTCCACGCAGCCAAGTGCGGCGGTGCGGCAGTCGCGGTTGATGGTCTCCACTTCCTCCGTCGACGAGAAAACCTTGTGCATCGAAAAGACATTGCAGACATCCGGGTTGCCGGGATCGTTGCGGCGCAGGCGCGCCGGGTCGGTGACCATTTGCATCACGCGCTGTTGCGTCTCTTCGGGCGTGGAGGCGAGTTCGATGTGGTTGTTGAGGCTCTTGCCCATCTTCTCTTTGCCGTCGAGGCCAAGCACCTTGGGGACTTCGGTATTCTTCATCTGTGGTTCGACCAGCGCCTTGGTATTGTAGCGATAGTTGAACGAGCGCACGATCTCGCGCGCAAACTCGAGGTGCGGCGCCTGGTCCACACCGACGGGGACGATATCCGACTTGTAGAGCACGATGTCGGCGGTCATCAACACCGGGTAGCCGACCAGGCCGTAGTTGACATTCTCCGGCTGCTGGCGGACCTTTTCTTTGAAGGTCGGCAGGTCGGTGAGTTTGCCCAACGGCGTAACCATCGACAGCAGAAGATGCAGTTCCGTCACCTGCGGCACCTGCGACTGGATAAACATGATCGTCTCAGCCGGGCGAATCCCTGCGGCCAGCCAATCGAGCGCCATGTCGTACGTGTTCTGGCGCAGGTTCAGGGTGTCATCCACCGTGGTCAGGGCGTGCAGGTCCACGATGCAGTAGACACAATCATATTCATTCTGCAGCGCAACGTAGTTCTTGATCGCGCCGAGGTAATTACCAAGATGCTGGCGTCCTGTGGGGCGCGCACCGGAAAAGACTCTGCCTTTTTTTGCCATTCGATTCTCCGAAAGGAGTGCAGGTTTCAGCCTGCAAATTGCGGGCTAAAGCCCGCACTCCAAAATAGATTTATTTTTCAATCAACTTGCGGATCAGCCCCACCACTTCGCCCGGCTCGGCGTGACGTCCAACCTGCTTCTTCGAGAAGACCAATGCTTCGTTCGCACGGACCTCGAAGCGGCCTCCGTCCGAGGGAACGAGCGTCAGGGACGGTATCTCCGGCTCGAACTGTTTGAGCAACTCACCTGCCAGGCTCACGGCCCGGTCAGTGTAATGTCAAACCGCGCAGTAGGTGATCTCGATCTTCAACATGGGGCTGCCCTCCACCAAAAATGTAAGAAAATTATAACATGCCCGTCATTAGTCTTGTGTTTGGCGGATGTACGCGCTATAATGCCGCCTCGTTGAATCGGAATTGACCAGTACGCAAGGAGAAAGACCATGCCCGTTTATACATATCGCTGTGAATCGTGCGGAGTGCAATTCGACCGCCAGCAATCGTTCAGCGACGCCCCGCTCAAGACCTGTCCCGAATGCCGCAAGAAATCGCTGAAGAAGGTGATCGCTCCGGTGGGAATCGTGTTCAAAGGCTCCGGCTTCTACGCCACGGACCACAAGTCCCCCTCCGGGCAGTCGTCGCACCGTCATAGCAAAAAGGATGACGGCAAGAAAGAAGAGAGCAAGCCCGCTGCCAGCGAAAGCAAACCAGCGGAAAGCAAGAAGAGCGAGAGTAAGAGCGAGTAAATTGAGCGAGTAAATTGTAAAAAACTGCGTCCATGTGGACGCAGTTTTTTTGTTTCAAAAGCAGGGTCGGTTTAGCGAAAGAATATTTAGAATAAGAAAAACCCTCCAAAACGGAGGGTTTTTCATTCTGGCTCCTCGCAGAGGACTTGAACCTCTAACCTAGCGGTTAACAGCCGCTCGCTCTGCCGATTGAGCTAGCGAGGAAAGCGTGCGGATTATATTAGCAAGAGCGGGAGGTGTCAAGCGAGTTTTTTAGATTCACCGCATGAGTTGCAGGTCGTTCACCGCTTTTTCCAGGGCGCGCACCAGCCTGCCATCGGAACGGGCACGCAGGGCTTTGGTCACTTCCGCGTAATACCAGATCGTCCCTTCCTTCTTGCCTTTGAAGGCTTCCCAAACGCCCTCCCCCATCGTCTCGTACAGCAGGATCAGGGAACGGATATTATCCAGCTTGTCCGCCGCACAAACTCGGATCACCCCGGACGATGCGCCAGCCAGCGACTGGATGAACTTTTCCTTGCGCTCGCGCCACGGCGGCTTGGGCATGGTCTCGGCATCGGTGCAGCCGTTGACGATCTCCACCACCCGTTCCCCATAACGGCGGCGGATCTCCACGCGGGTCGCTTCGCCGCCCTGATCTTCGATCGCATCGTGCAGGAGAGCCGCAATGGCCTCCTCCGTATCGCCGCCATCATCCATGACGAGCGAGGACACACCCATCAGGTGGGCGATGTAGGGAATACCTGATATTTTTCTTTGTTGGGTTTCGTGCAACTTGCTTGCGTACAGAAAGGCATCTTGAAAACGCTGTAGTTCCATGGCTTCTCCAAATAAAAAGCGCCGTGACCGGCGCTGTAGTGGCTCAATACTTGATGGCGCTCAACTCATGGAGTTTGTCGATCTGATGTCGGGCTTTGATCTGACGGACGGTACCGGTCAAGCCGCGTACCACGAGACTGTCGGTGGTGGCTCCATCACCGGAGTAGCGCACACCTTTGAGCAGTTCGCCGTCAGTAATACCGGTGGCTGCGAAAAAGACATCCTCTGAGGAGACAAGATCGTCCATCGTCAGCACACGTTCAAAGTCATAGCCCATCTCGCGGCCGCGCTTGAGTTCATTCTCGTCGCGGGCGTAGAGCTTTCCCTGGATCTCACCGCCCATGGCGCGTAATGCGCAAGCGGTGATCACACCTTCGGGCGTGCCACCCACGCCGAACAACACGTCCACGCCGGTGTCAGGCCAGGCGGTCATCAACGCAGCGGCCACATCGCCGTCAGGGATCAAACGGATGCGCGCGCCGGAGCGGCGGATTTCCGCCACCATCGCATCGTGGCGCGGACGGTCGAGGATGATGGTGGTCAGATCTTCGACCGATTTCCCCTTGGCTTTCGCGATGGACTTCAGGTTATCGGTAATGGATTTCTCAATGTTGATCTTGCCGCGGGCTTCCGGTCCGACCGCGATCTTGTTCATGTAGACGAACGGGCCGGGGTTGAACATCGTGCCGCGCGGGGCGAGGGCAACGACAGCAACGGAGTTCGCCCGCCCGAAGGCGAGCGGACGCGTCCCGTCGATCGGGTCCACGGCCACATCCAGTTCGGGCTTCAAGCCGTTGCCTACGCGTTCCCCGTTGTAGAGCATGGGGGCATTGTCCTTTTCGCCTTCACCGATGATGATCGTACCGTCCATTTCAACGGAACGAAGGACAAGGCGCATCGCTTCCACCGCGGCATGGTCGGCGGCTTCTTTTTCGCCACGGCCCATGTAGCGTCCGGCAGAGAGCGCAGCGGCTTCGGTGACGCGGACAAGGTCGAGAGCGAGGTTTCGAGTGGGAGCGGTATCCATAATGCATTCTCCGAGAAAAAAACTCCGCCGCTTCAAGCGACGGGATTGTGGGTTACAGGAAAAAAGTGCGTATCCAAAATACGCCGATCACTGCCGCCCAGATCCACGAATCGATGCGGTCGAACGCGCCGCCATGACCGGGGATGAGGTGGCTGGAGTCTTTGATTCCACCCTGTCTTTTGAACAGGCTTTCTCCAAGATCTCCGAGGGTGGTGAGGGTACTGAGTACAAACCCCAGCAAGACACCATCCCAAATACTGATCGTAAGCGGCCCCAGCAGGGAGCGGCCAAGGAAGACCGTATTGACGTTGTAGGCCCAGGCGAAGAAGGCGCCGAAGAGCGTACCGGTGAACACGCCGGCAAAATAACCTTCCCATGATTTCTTGGGGCTGAGGCGCGGGGCAAGTTTATGCCTGCCAAAGGCCACGCCGAGGGTGTATGCACCGGTATCGGCCGCCCACACAATGGGGAGAACCAGCATCAGCCACCAACCGCCGTTCGGGAGCTCGCGCAGGTCGTAGAGATAGGCACCAACCCAGCCCAGATAAATAATCCCACCTAGGGTAACCGCAAAATCTGTGGCAGCCTGGTCGCGTCCACGCTCGTAAGCCAGCATGTGGTAGGTCAAGGCGGCAAGAACGAGGGCGGTCAGGGTCAGTTCGGACCATTCGACTTGAAATCCGCGCACGATCAACAACAGGGCTGTCCCGCCGACGGTCAGCACCATGGAGGGCTGCATCTGCACTGCGCGGAACATGTGCACATATTCCCATGAGGCAATAACGATGAACGTACTGATCAAAAGAAAGAACCAAATCCCCCCGAAGACCACTGCGGGCATGGCAACACCCAACAGCAATAGTGCTGTGATGGTTCTTCTAGCCATTGGTAACCTTGTTGGCCACAGCATCGGTCACACCGCCATAACGGCGGTCACGCTGGGCAAAGGTCTCCAATGCACGGCGGTATTCTTCTTTGTCGAAGTCGGGCCAGAATGTTGGGGTGATGTACCACTCGGAGTAGGCGGCCTGCCAGATGAGGAAGTTGCTCACGCGCAGTTCGCCGGAGGTGCGGATGATCATGTCGGGGTCGGGAACGCCGGCAGTATAGAGGTATTGGCCGATCAACTCGTCAGTGACATCTTCGGCGGGCACTCCGTCGCGGATGATCTTCTGTACGGCCTGCACGATCTCGTCACGACCGCCGTAGTTGAATGCAATATTTAGAACAAGGCGCTGGTTGTTTTTAGTCAGTTCCACTGCTTCGAGAACTTTTTCCTGCAGTCGCGGCGCCAGGCGTTCCAACCGTCCGATATGGCGGAGTTGGACACCCTCCTTGTGAAGCTCATTCAATTCGCGGTCAATAACATCTTCGAGGATGCGCATCAACCCCTGGACTTCCTCAGGCGGACGCCCCCAATTCTCGGTGGAGAAGGCATAGATGGTCATGTAGGGGATGCCCAACTCCACCGTCGAGCGCAGGACGCGGCGCAAATTTTCCGTGCCGGCCTTATGGCCGGCAAGGCGGGGCAGTCCGCGTTGGAGGGCCCAACGTCCGTTGCCATCCATGATGATGGCAACGTGACGCGGGATTCGTTCAGAAGGAATGGAGAGGGGGGAATCGGCCATGGGAGGTTGAGTCCGGTCCGTCGTCAGAAATGACGCGGCTAGACTTCCATGATCTCTTTTTCTTTGGTCTGACCGTGCTTGCTTACGTCTTCCACATAGCGATCGGTCAGTTTCTGAAGCTGGTCTTCACCGCGCTTGAGGTCATCTTCAGAGATGAGTTTTTCTTTCTCGTATTCGCGCATATCGTTATGCACATCGCGGCGGATGTTGCGGATGGCGACGCGCGCATCCTCCAGCCGATGGTGAACCTGCTTCACCAGGTCGCGGCGGCGGTCTTCCGTGAGCGGCGGCAGGTTGAGGTGAATGACCTTGCCGTCGGTGTTGGGGTTAAGCCCGAGGTCGGATGCCTGGATGGCCTTTTCGATCAGCTTGAGGGAAGAGGGATCGAAGGGCTTGATCATCAGCGAACGCGGCTCGGGGACCGAGATGGTCGCGAGTTGAATGAGAGGGGTTGGCGTATCGTAGTAATCCACCATCATGCGCTCCACAAGCGCGGGGCTGGCTCGCCCAGTGCGAATGGTGGAAAGGTCCAGGGTTAAAGCATTTACCGCTCCATGCATGCGGTTTTCTGCGTCTTTCAAAAGATCTTTCAGATCGTCACTCACCGTTGCCTCCTGCAAAGTTGGTCGCCATAAGGATACACCAAAATGTAAAAAAACGCTACCAAATATCGTGAAAACGAGAGTAAAGCAGCACGTTTTGAGAGTCTATGATGGCATGGACTGTAATGCAAAACGGCGCAAGGTGGGTCGCCTCGCGCCGCTGCTCATCGTTCAAAAGTTCTAACGCACCAACGTGCCGACTTTCTCTCCTCGCAGTGCGCTTTGGAGGGCGGTTGGGTCCCACAGGTTCAAAACAAGGATGGGTAATTTGTTTTCCATGCAGAGCGTGATGGCGGTGCTATCCATCACCTCGAGGCGGCGGTTGAGCACCTCGATATAGCTGAGTTCTTCGAATTTTTTCGCTTCGGGATTCTTCTTCGGATCGGCATCGTAGACGCCATCCACCTTGGTGGCCTTGATGACCACATTGGCTTCGATCTCATTGGCACGTAAGGCAGCGGCGGTATCGGTGGAGAAGAAGGGATTCCCGGTCCCGGCGCCAAAGATGACCACCCTGCCCTTCTCCAGGTGACGGATCGCGCGCCGACGGATATACGGCTCGGCAATCGCGCGCATCTCAATCGCCGACATGACGCGGGTGTACACGCCGTCGCGTTCGAGGGCGTCCATCATGGCCATGGCGTTCATTACCGTGCCGAGCATGCCCATGTAATCGGCGGTGGCCCGGTCCATGCCGCGGTCCAGCCCCTGTTTGCCGCGCCAGATGTTGCCGGCGCCGATCACCAGGGCCACTTCCACACCTGTGGCATGGACTTCCTTGACACGACGGGCGATTCCCTCCACCTCGGTGGGGTCGATTCCAAAACCAGACGGCCCAGCCAATGACTCCCCGCTCAGTTTTAAGAGAATTCGTTTGTACTTCAAGTCCGACATTGAGCCTCCTATGGCTAGAAAAAAGGCCAACCGAATGGTTGGCCTTTCAAAGAACTACTCGCCCAATTTCTCGCCCAGCTCCCAACGCTGGAAGCGGCGGACGATGATATTTTCGCCAATGGCGGCGATGTTTTGCAGGATCAACTGCTCCACCTTGACGTTCTCATCGCGGATGTAGGTTTGGCGCAGGAGCACAACCTCATCTTTGAATTTGGAAAGGCGGCCTTCCACGATCTTGGCGTGGATGTTTTCAGGCTTGCCTTCCTCTTTCGCGCGCGCGCGGGCAATCTCGGCTTCGTGGTCGAGCACTGCTTGAGGAATATCCTCTTCGCGGACATACTGCGGGGAGTTGGCCGCGATCTGCAGGGCGATCTCGTGGGCCAGGTTGCGGAACTGTTCGGAACGGGCAACGAAGTCGGTCTCACAGTTCACTTCGACCATCACGCCCACGCGTCCGCCGCCGTGGGAGTACAGTTCCACGCTGCCATTCGAGACGTCGCGGTCGGCACGCTTGGCCGCAGTGGCCATGCCCTTCTCGCGCAGAATATCGACGGCTTTATTGAAATCGCCATTGGCATCCTGAAGGGCCTTGCGGCAATCCAACATGCCTGCGCCCGTGGCGGAGCGCAATTCCTTGATCATTTCGGTAGTGACTTCCATGTTACTTCCTCGTATCTTCCGACGACTAGGCTTCGCCGGACTCGGTCTTCTCGATCTTCGCTTCTTCCGCCGACGGTTTGGCGGGTTTTTCTTCGGCGGGTTTATCCGCGCTCATCTTGGCGAGGGTGGATTCGCCGAGCAATGTGGAATCGGTGACCTCATCAACATCAGCGGCCTCGACAACACGCTTGGGCTTTCCACGGCGGGACGGCTTGGACTCGCTGGTCGGTTCGGGCTTGGACGCTTCAGCGGGTTCATCATCCTTACGCATGGCCTTGCCTTCGAGCACAGCATCAGCCACCTTGGAAACAAGGAGCTTGATGGCGCGGATGGCGTCATCGTTCGAGGGGATTACGTAATCAACGGGTTGGGGATTGCAGTTGGTGTCAACCAGAGCAACGATCGGGATGTTGAGCAGGTTGGCCTCATGGACAGCCGCATCCTCGCGGCCGACATCCACGATGAAGAGCAGGTCGGGCAGGCGCTTCATGTTGCGGATACCGGAGAGGCGGGTGAGCAGGCGATCGATCTCGCGGCCGATCAACAAACCTTCCTTCTTGGTGAGGCGGTTGATGTCGCCGCTGTCGCGCATGCCTTCGAGACGATCAAGCTCCTGGATACGCTGATACATGGTGGACCAGTTGGTGAGCATGCCGCCCAGCCAGCGCTCGGTGACGTAAGGCATACCGGCGCGCACGGCTTCCTCTTTCACGGTCTCCTGCGCCTGGCGCTTGGTACCTACGAAGAGAACGGTGCCGCCCGCCGCAACGGTGTCGCGGATGACGGTGAACGACTGATTCAACAACTTGACGGTCTGTTGCAGGTCAATGATATGAATACCGTTACGCTCAGTGAAGATGTACGGTTTCATACGGGGGTCCCACTTGTTCGTGCGATGTCCGAAGTGGACACCGCTCTCAAGCAGGGCCTTCATGGAAATGACGGCCATAGGGAAGTACCTCCTTGCGTTGGCCTCCGCTTGCTTCATCCCCGCCAGCGACTGCGTCCGTTCGGTCCGCAGCACGCACTGGAAGGTCCGCAAGCGTGTGAGATTGGGCCGATGTGCCGGCCCTGGCAGAATGTGCCCCGCCTGAAGTCCAGGCGGAAGCGGCGGGATTATATCACAGAAAAATTGGCGGAAAGCCAAGAAAAAGCCCCCGCATATGCGAGGGCTGGAAATTACATGGTGGCCGACTGGCCATACAACTGACGGCGAAGATCCATCACATCCCGGCTGATCTTTGAGCCGCTGTCTTCCTTGATCTCTTTACCGATCTTTTCTATGGCGTACATCACGGTGGTATGGTCGCGGCCGCCGAGGGCCTCGCCAATCTGCGGCAGAGAGAAGTTGGCCTCTTCGCGCAGGATGTACATGGCGATCTGTCGCGGTAAAGCCACATCACGCGAGCGGTCACGGCCGAGAAGTTTATCGGCGGTCAGGTTGTATTTGCGGGCTACGAGGTCCACCACATGTTCGGGGCGGATATCGCCGCGCTGGGGCAATAGATCGGCCAGAGCGACATCCACGAGGTCAACCGTCAATGAGGAGCCGCTCAGGTCCGCAAAGGCGATGATGCGGTTGAGGGCACCTTCGAGTTCACGGATATTGGACTGGACACGGCGCGCAATGGCCTGCAAGATCTCATCGGGGACAAAGCGCCCGGTGCGTTCAGCCTTCGAGCGCAATATGGCGAGACGGGTCTCAAGGTCGGGCGCTTGAATATCGGCGGTAAGCCCCCATTCGAAGCGCGAGCGCAGGCGTTCCTCGAGCGTGACCAATGCCTTGGGCGGACGGTCGGACGAAACAATGATCTGCTTGTCCTGCCCGTGCAGGGTGTTGAAGGTATGGAAGAATTCCTCCTGCGTGGACTCTTTGCCAGCAATGAACTGGATGTCGTCAATCAAGAGCACGTCGGCGGAACGGTACTTTTCGCGGAAGGCCTGTGTAGTGTGCGTGCGAATGGCCGAGATCAGGTCGTTGGTGAATTCTTCAGAGGAGACGTAGAGCACGTTCAGGCCGCGCGCGATACATGCATTGCCAATGGCATGCAGGAGGTGGGTCTTGCCCAACCCCACGCCTCCATACAGGAAGAGCGGGTTGTAGGCACGGGCTGGCTTTTCGGCCACAGCCTGGCAGGCGGCATGCGCGAGACGGTTACCGGCGCCGACAACATACGTTTCGAAAACGTAGCGCGGATTGAGCACCGTGCTGCGCGGACGTGGTTCAGCGGGAGCCGGCTCGGGCTTGACCTCGATCGGGTCGGCCTCACCCGCCTCCCCGTTGTTGTCCGAAGCGACGATGAACTTTACGTGCATGGCAGAGTTGGTAACGCCGGCCAGCAGGCGGTTGACCGTCACAGCGAGACGCGATTCGAGCCAGTCGCGGGCGTAGGCATTGCGGACAGAAACGGTCAAAACGCCGCTGTCATAAGAGACAGGGCGGCTGTCGCGGACCCACGTGTCGAACGAGGCACGCGGCATCTCCATTTGTAGTTGACCCAACACCGATTGCCAGGTCATGTCTGCATTCATAAGCGCTCCAGGAAGTGAATAGGGTGCATTTAACTAACCCGCCTCGTTCTGCGGCTTAGTTCGATAAACGTTTTTAGTTTTAAAAAAACGATCAGTTGGGTGTTTGGATGTGTAGAGACTCACATCCATCATCTCAGCGTGTTCAAATTCTAGCAGAGATTCCATTTATGAACATCACTTTCACCCTACGCAAGTTTAAAATAATGCGCTTTTTTAAGACAAGCCAATCTTAAAAAGCATTGGGAGAATCGATTTGGATTCACGCAAAGAATAGAACGCACGTTTCAGCCAAAGACACGCTGGAAAGTTATCCACACCCCCATATATGGTGTTGCCATGCCGTTTTAGCCGTATATCCGCATATTTGTGTTAAAGAATCGATCGCAGATTCGTTTTCAACCGGATCACGTGTGTGTCGCAGTTTCCAGTGATTCGTTTGTGGATAAATTGCAAGGTACCGGCGATTCTCACTCACGCACGCGCGGAACCCATGCGAGGACGGTTGTTCCATCATCCGTCGACGAGGAAATATCCACTTCACCGCCAACAGCACGCGCGCGAGTCTGCATATTGGCGAGACCATGGCCGATGGATTTACTCTTCTTGGATGTATCGAAGCCGCGGCCGTTGTCTCTGATCTCCATCAAGACGCGTTCCTCGGTGGTCCACAAGTTCACTGTGACTCGTTTTGCGCCGGCATGCTTGGCCGCGTTGGCCAGCGCCTCCTGACAAATGTGGAAGAGAGCCACGGAATGTGTTTGGGGCAGGCCATCAAGTTTGGCTTTTGAGCCGCTGACCGTGATGGCTGCAAGAGTGTTTGCGCGAAATTCGGAAGCAAGGCGCTTGATCCCGCTCAACAGACCGTCATTTTGATCCATTTGGCGCGGACGCAGGTCGAGGATGTAGGCACGGATGTCTCGAATCACCTTGTTCAAACCGTCTGTGACCTGTTTGATGCGATTTTTTGCCAGCGGCGGATCTTCATCGACCATGTGGCTGATGTTTTCCATCGCCAACCCAACCCCATAAATGGACTGGATGATGCCGTCGTGCAGGTCCATGCCGATGCGTTCGCGCTCCTCCAGCACAGCCAGGCGGCGCGCGTTCGAATGCAGGCGCGCATTTTCAATGGCAAGTCCCGCCCAATTGCCCACGGCCGAGAGCAATTGCACATCGCGGCTGTCGAAGGGAGCTTGTCCACGCGTGGCGACGCTCAATACGCCCACCAGATGTCCCGAAGATTTAAGCGGAAAACAGGCAAATTGATTGAATCCCGCCTTCACCACAGTTTCGCGCAGGAAATGGGCATCTTCCGCCAGATTGGTGGTCACCATCGACTCCCCTTTCTGCGCCACTAAACCAGGGAACCCCTCTCCGATCTGAAAGCGGCTCTTGTTCCAAAAGGCTTCTGGGGCTTGTCCGCGATGGAGAACCATGCGCAGGGTTTGCTTGTCTTCTTCAAGCAGGAAGATCTCCCCCGCTTCGACCTTCATATAACTCATGACCGATGCAAGGGTTTTGTTCAGAATTTCATCGAGCTCAAGAGAGGCGGTCAGCGTGGAAGCGATCTCGTTCAGCAGGGCGGCGTCTTCACTGCGACGTGTGAGAGCCGCGTCACGTTCTTTGAGGTGGTCATACAAGCGCGCATTCTGGATGGCGGCCGCGGCATAAGTGGCAAGCATTTGGATGATGCGCTCATCATCCTGCGTAAATTGGTTCTGGCCGATCTTTTCGGTCAGGTAGATCTGCCCCAGCTGAATGTCTGCCGCGCGGATCGGCACGCCGAGAAACGAGTGCATTTTGGGGTGATGGGCGGGAAAACCCACGCTGCGAGAATCCCGCGTGAGGTCCGCAAGGCGAAGCGGCTCAGTAACATTCATCAGAGCCCCGATCAGCCCACGTCCAACCGGGTGATGCGGCATGCGCTTGATCTCTTCATCGGTCATGCCGACCGAGATAAAATGCTTAAGGCGTCCTTCATCGTCAAGCACACCCACAGCCGCATAGCGCGCATTGGACTGTTCGCATGCCACGCTGGCAATTTTCTTCAATAGAGTCTCCAGTGAAACGTCTTTCACCAGCTCGAGACTGGCTTGGTGCAAGGCAATAAGACGTTCCTGAAGCTCTTCACGGGTTAGAAGCATGACATTTATCCTTTGGGAGTGTGACAATTATATCCATAATTACCTTCTTCAACACAAACTGGGGTTTTAAAATCACCTTCAATTCATGCGTTATTTCTGATAGGATTTGGCAGAAGCACTCCATAAAATAAAACCAGCAAGGAAACATCCATGACAAACTCCCGAATCGCTGGATTCTACAACCAGACTCTCGACCAACGCCGCGCCAACCTGCTGGACGCCACGGGTCTGACCGACCCCGATCTGGCCGCGTGGACCTCGGGCGGACTCTCCCCCGAGGCCGCCGACCACATGATCGAGAACGTGGTCGGAATGCACGCCCTGCCGCTCGGAATCGGACTCAACTTCCAGGTCAATGGCTGCGACGTGCTCGTGCCGATGGCCATCGAGGAGCCGTCAGTCGTCGCAGGCGCCTCGTTCATGGCCAAACTCGCCCGCGCGGGCGGTGGATTCCATGCGACGGTTTCCGCTCCGCACATGATCGGACAAATGCAGGTCATCAATCTGCCGAACGTGGAAGAAGCGCGGCTGAAGATCTACGAAAAGAAAGCCGAACTCCTCGCCGAAGCGGACACGATTGACCCTGTCCTCAAAAAATTCGGCGGCGGCGCACGCGACCTCGAAGTTCGAATTATCGAATCCTCGCCGATCGGCTCTTTCCTCGTCGTCCACCTCATCTACGACGTGCGCGACGCGATGGGCGCCAACGCCGTCAACACCGCCTGCGAGAAACTCGCCCCACAGATCGAAGCCATCACGCGCGGCAAAGTGCACCTCAAGATTTTGTCCAACCTGGCGGATAGACGTCTCGCCCGCGCCCGTTGCACCATCCCCGTCAGCCAATTGACCGTGGGATTCGAATCCTTCAAGGGCGAGACCGTCCGTGATGGCATCATCGCCGCCTGGGCATTCGCCGCGTCTGATCCGTACCGCGCCGCCACGCACAACAAAGGCATCATGAACGGCGTGGACGCGGTCGTGCTCGCCACAGGCAACGACTGGCGCGCCATCGAAGCAGGCGCGCACGCTTATGCCGTGAAGAACGGCAAGTACACCTCGCTCTCCACCTGGGGCAAGGACGCGGACGGCAACCTGGTCGGCACGCTCGAAATGCCGATGGCGGTGGGAATCGTCGGCGGCGCGACCAAAGTCCACCCTGCGGCACAGGCCGCGGTGAAACTGATGGGCGTGAAGACCGCCAACGAACTGGCCGAGATCATCGTCTCGGTGGGACTGGCGCAAAACCTGGCCGCCCTGCGCGCCCTCGCCACCGAAGGCATCCAGCGCGGACACATGTCGCTACACGCACGCCAAGTCGCGATCGCCGCAGGAGCCAGCGGTGACCTGATCGAGAAGGTCGCCGCGCAGATGGTGGCCGAGAAGGTGGTGCGGATTGACAGAGCGGAAGAAATTCTAAAAGGAATGATGGCCTAACATCGTAGAGGCGGGGTCCCCCCCCATTGTTCAAACCCAAAACCCTACGTCGCCCAACCAAATGTTGGAGGGCGATCAGGTTGCAGAGATTTTCAAGCAGGCAGGATTGACTTCAACGTTTTGGCATACACAAACTTACCGATGATGGAGACGACAAAATGAGATTAGTTGTGCTATCTGATGTTCACGGAAATTGTCTGGCGCTCGAAACGGTTTTGAAGGATGCAAAACAAACAGGTTACGATCACATCGTCTGCAACGGCGACATGATCCAAAGCGGACCCCAGCCGCATGAGACCGTCCAGCTCCTGCGCGAGATGAATTGTTCCATCGTAATGGGCAACTCAGACGCATGGCTGCTGACTGGCATCGAGACCGACGCGCATCTCATCTCGGAGGAGCGCCGCAAGAAACTGGATATCGTCCGCGAGTGGTCGCTGAGCAGGCTCAACGCTGAAGACTGTGCCTTCATCAACACGTTCCAACCGACCGTCACGGTCGAGATGGGTCGAAACAAAAACCTGCTTGCCTTCCACGGCTCGCCAACATCGTTCGACCAGGTCCTTTTGCCGTCTACATCAGAAGATGAATTTCAGGATATTCTCAAACCCTACGCGGATAATATCCTCACTGGCGGACACACGCACTTGCAATACACGCGCCGCCTGCGCGACAGCCAGAACTTTTATTTCAACCCTGGAAGTGTCAGCGTGGCGGTCAACCATGAGCAATCTGCTCCAGGCGGTTTACTTGACCCGTGGGCAGAGTACGCGATCTTGACCGCGCAGAAATCCCACCTCGGTCTTGAATTTGTCCGCGTGCCATTGGACATGGACAAGATGGCGGAGATTTATAAAAACAGCGACAGACCATTTGCGAATGATGCGATGAGTCAATACAAAATATACGATTAAGCAGAAGCATGGAACAGGTCGCAGAGATTTTCAAGCAGGTTGGGTTGACGTCAAATTTTTGGGATGTGTCGCATTAAATCTGATATGTCTCATCTGCGTCG
>CAYNQA010000010.1:18233-22951 GCA_964399225.1 uncultured Anaerolineaceae bacterium | reverse complement strand
AGTTTGAGCATGATGTCGCGGTTGGAGACTCCCTCCAGGTACGCGTCACGCAGGATGAGATACGGATACCACTCGCGGGGCGGCGGGTCGCGCGGCTGGACCTCGCGGCTGGGCCGCATCTCTTCGAGCGTTTCCAACAGGACGGCTTGTACCGCCTTGCCGCGCTCGAGGTGGGTCTTCCGGCCGCCGAGTTTTTTCTGCACCAGTTCCAGGTTGGCGAGCGGGGTGTCGGCGAGGTGGGCGAAATCGGAGAGGTTGCGCAGGGCATCCTCGACCATCTCGGCAGGGACAGAGGGCAGCTGCGCCTGTGCCTGTTCACGATGCTCCTCGGCCACCTCGGTCAGGCGCGAGATGTACTCGTTCTTGCGCCGTTCCGCGTGGAGCGCGCTGGCGATGCGGTCGGCGGGGTGGAGGATGCGCTCTACTTCCTCGTCCGCGTAGTGCAGGCCGTTGGTGGGCTGGCCGAGCACGAGCGCGCCGACCTGTTCCGCTTCGGCGTAGAGCGGCACGAGCAGGGCGGCCTCCTCGAGCGGCGGCTGGAAGCGCCCGGCCTCCACATCGGTGGCGTCATCGGCGGCTAGGAGTGGGGCGGGGATCTCAAGCGGCACGCCGCGCCACTTGAAGTCCGCGATGGAGCGGGCCTGCCCATCTGCAAAGATGAAGATCAACCCATACTTCGCGCGGACGGAGGAACACAACACGTTCAAGGTGGCGTTGAGGTTCTCTTTGAGGGTCTCGCCTTCACCCGCCAGCCGCGAGAGGTTGCGCAGGTTCGAACGCAGTCGGCGCGTCTCATCACGGTAGAAGAATCGGTCGAGGAAGCGCGGAGCCAGCGTCATGGCGGAGTGTGTGAAGATGGCAAGGATGGGGATGAAGAGCGTAACGACGCGCGGCACGTTGTATGAAAGCACCAGCAGGCGCGTGGCAAGCACGTAAAAAATGGTGATGCCGGTGATGAGCGTGAGGTTATAGATAAAATCGCGGCGGATGGTGCGTCCTTCCACCAGCGCGCTGTAACGCGCCACACCGAAACCGATCATGGCGATGAAGACCGCCAGGATGAGAGTCATTGCCACTTCGGGAACCGGAAAGAGGTCCAGCCCCGAGGCGATGAGCGAGAGCGGGCCGGAAAGTCCGGCTACGATGGTGGCGATCGTGAGCAGGCGCAATTGATGTCGCGCCGTTTCGTTGGGAGCCACACTCGCCGAACGCGCCAGGTTGACCGTGCAGGTGACGGTCAGGACAAGGAGGGCCACACCGAAGAGTGAATAAAGCGGGCCGGCCTGCAGGCTGTTGAGGTAGAGCGGGTCGCCGCCCTGGACGGCAAACACGATCTGGGTAAAGGCTTGCACTTCGATGGCCGCGATGCCCACCACGTATCCGGCCGCCACGCGCGCCTTGCGCCACCAGTTGAGCGGACCGGGCCGCATCAACAAGGTGGCATGATGCCAGAAGACGATCGCGGGCGCCACCGACCACCCTTGCAGCCAGGCACTCGCGCCCTCATCGTATGTCCCTGAGGCCCAAAAGGGAAACAGGAAGCGCAGCCATGAGGGACGATACTCTGGGACGGGAGGCGGGTTGAGCGCGAGCAGGACGTTGAGGAACAGTCCGCCCAGCGACCAGACGGTGAGTGCGGTGAGCCATGCAGTGACAGTGCGCGGATTACGCGTGATGAGATATGTCCCCAGCCAGAACGAGAATACGAGCGCGAGAAAGTTGAAGGTATAGGTAAAGTCGTAGAGAGTCATCATTCCCTCGGCGATGAAATCACTATACAGACGATTTGGGGTCTGGTCAAGGAGGAATTTGATATAGAATCAACCCGATGCACATCCTCATCATCCATCAAGCCTTCGCCTCTCTCGACGAGCCGGGCGGCACCCGTCACCACGAGTTTGCGCGCCTGCTCGCCTCACGCGGACATCGGGTGACGGTGATCGCCAGCCCGGTGAGCTATATCACGGGGGCCCCCCTCGCCCCTGCGGGGCACTCCCCCCAAATGCGGAGCATTTGGGGGGAGCCGGAGGGGGGCAAAGGCGTTACCATCCTCCGCGCCTCCGTCTACTCTGCCCATCATAAATCCTTCTTTCATCGCGTGCTGGCATTCTTTTCATTCATGATCTCCTCGTTCATTCTTGGCCTCGGTGTGAAGAACGTGGACGTTGTCTGGGGCACGTCGCCGCCGATCTTTCAAGGTGTCACGGCTTGGATGCTGGCTAGACTCAAAGGCGCAAAATTCCTCTTCGAGGTGCGCGACCTATGGCCGAAATTTGCCGTAGCGGTGGGGGTACTCACCAACCCAGTATTGATCCGCATGTCCGAATGGCTGGAGCGATTCTTGTACAAGCGTGCGGACCGCATCATGGTCAACAGCCCGGGCTTTCTGGATCATGTCACAGACCGCGGCGCGCGCAACGTGACCCTCATTCCCAACGGCGCCGACCCATCCATGTTCGATCCGAATGCTGACGGCGCGGACTTCCGCCGGGCGCATGGGCTTGAAAATAAATTTGTCGCGTTGTATGCCGGGGCGCACGGCATGTCGAACGATCTCGATGTGGTGTTGGACGCCGCCAAATTGCTGGCCGATGAAACGAAGATCCAGATCGTCTTCCTCGGCGACGGCAAGGAAAAGCCAAATTTGATCGCGCGCGCAAAAGAGATGAACCTGAGCAACGTCACCTTCGTGGACTCGGTGCCGAAATCGGGCATGCCCGCCGCCCTCGCCGCAGCCGACGCCTGCATTGCCATCCTCAAGCCGCTCGAAGAATACAAGACCACCTATCCAAACAAAGTCTTTGATTACATGGCGGCGGGACGTCCGGTTGCGCTCGCCATTGACGGCGTGATCCGCGATGTGGTCGAGGCGGCGGGATGCGGAATCTACGCGGAACCCGGCTCCCCGTCTGCGTTGGCGCAGGCGATCCGCACGTTGGCCTCCGATCAAACCAGGTCACGAGAGATGGGCTTGGCCGGGCGCGATTATCTCGAGAAAAATTTCAGCCGCACCGCCATCAGCAATAAACTGATCGCCCTGTTGGAGGAGCTATGAACAGCGATGCCCGACGTTGGATTGCCCGCGCATTGATCGGACTGGTCTTTGCCTGGAATGTGCAGGCGGCGATGGCGTTCATCATCTGGCCTTCGTCGGCTGCGTGGGCGTATGAGCTAAGCGGCGTGCCCGGCGAGGCGGCGGTGCGCGGGACGGGGATTCTCTTTTTGATGTGGAACGTTCCTTATGCATTGGCGCTCTGGCACCCCATCCGTTACCGATTGGAATTGGTGCTTGCGCTGGTGATGCAGTTCATCGGTCTTGTGGGCGAAAGCCTCATTCTCGTTTCGCTCCCATCCGGTCACATCACGTTGGGGACCTCGGTCCTGCGCTTCATTCTCTTCGACGGCGCGGGATTGGTCCTGCTCCTGGCCGCCTTCCTGTTGGTGCGACATGAAAGCGACCCGCGCTGAGATCGAGCGGATCCTCGCGGCGCTGGATGAGACTCCGCGATGGCTGACCCGCTCCACGTCGCGAGTGGATGCGAAACGCCTGCGCCTCAAGCCGGACCCCGCAAGCTGGTCGGCCGTGGACATTTTGTCTCACCTGCGTGCCTGCGCCGATGTTTGGGGCGCGTCCATCGAGTCGATGTTGAGCGAGGATGAGCCCGCCCTGCCGGAGATCCATCCGCGCCAGTGGCAGAAGCAAGCCGATTACGATACGCTTTCGTTCGGGGAATCGCTCAAGATCTTTGCCCGCCAACGCCGCGGACTTTTGAAAATGCTCACTGCACTGGCCTTCGAAGATTGGGAGCGCGGCGCCATGCTCGGCGGGCGGCGGCATACGGTGTTCACACAGGCACGGCGTTTGGCAAAGCATGAGGCGGAACACTGCAAGCAGATCGAGGAAATGCTGATCGCCTAAATTATGGATTTGTTGTATATTGAAATTGTGAATTGCTTATTGGCAGGGAACATTACGATATTTCATTCGTCCTAGTTCTATCTTGACCACAGACCACGCCGACATTCACCCTGTGGCAAGGAGGAGAATATGAAAACGCGTTTGTTGATTCTGTCTTCGCTCGTGTTGCTGGCCTTGATCCTTGCGGCTTGTGCGGGTGCCGCGCCCGCCGCAACAGAGCCGGCCTATGATGCTTACATGGAGCCCGGCCTGCCTGCCGCCGACGCGCTCATGCCTGAATCCGAGGCGGCCATTCCCCAGTCCGGTGCGGGCGCTGATGAAGCCAGTGCCGCCAAATCGGACACGGCTCTCTATAACACCGGTTCCTCGGTCGATGCGGCCAGTTATCAGCGCATGGTCATCAAGAATGCCGAGATCCGCCTGCTGGTGAAAGACTCGGACATTGCCATTGATAGTGTCACCCAATTGGTGGGGGATGTGCAGGGGTATATCGTCAGTTCGCAGGTCTGGTATGTGGATTACAGCGGCGTCAATTACAAGTACGCCACCATCACCATCGGTGTGCCTTCCGACCAGTTCGAGACCGTGCTGCGCCGTTTGCGCAACCTGGCCATCCGAGTGTTGAACGAGAGCGCCTCCGGCGAGGATGTGACCGACCAATACGTGGACTTGCAGGCGCAGTTGACCAACCTCGAAGCCACGCGCGACCGCATCAAATCGTTCCTCGACCAGGCCAAGACCGTGGATGAGGCTTTGAAGATCAACCAGCAACTCTCTGACATCGAAGCCCAGATCGAGC
>CAYNQA010000010.1:0-18223 GCA_964399225.1 uncultured Anaerolineaceae bacterium | reverse complement strand
GAATGAACTACCTCGCCGACCGCTCTGCATTCTCCACTGTCAACATTCAGATCGAGCCTGAACTGCCGCCCTTCACGCCGACTCCCAGCCCCACACCGCGTCCCACCTCCACCCCGGTCCCGTGGAAACCGGTAGAGACCATCAAGGAATCCGCCAAGACGGTTACGATCGCGTATCAGGGCATCATTGACTTCCTGATCTGGTTCTTGATGGTGCTGGTGCCCATCCTGCTCCCGCCGGCGTTGATCATCTGGGGTGTCATCCGCTTGCTGCGGAGGAAACCGAAGGCTTAACCCTTTACAACAAAGAATCAAAAAACGAGACGACTATGATGTCGTCTCGTTTTTGTTTCTAATAGCGGAACTCGCTGATGTCCTTGTCCGCGATCAGATAGTTGATGAACTTCTCGTGCGACTGCGGGGAGCCGAGTACCTCCCATTTGCAGATCATCATCTCGCCTTTTTTGTAGTGGCGGTGGTAAAGCACTTTTAAGCCCATGTATTTCAAGGTGGTTTGAATGGACTCCAGTTTTTTGAAATCCACTGGGAAGATGATCTCGTAGGTGTCCTCTTCGATGATGTGGTCGATGGCATGTTCGAGCGCGGGGAAGACCCACAGGATGATCATGGTGACGGCGGTGATCATGGCGCCAAAGAGGAATTCGCCTGCGCCGAAGGTCATGCCGATGGCGGCGGTCAGCCAGATGGTGGCGGCGGTGTTGAGACCGGCCACCCGCAATCCGTCACGCAGGATCGCGCCGGCGCCGAGGAAGCCGATGCCCGAAACGATGGCTGCGGTCAGGCGCGAGGAGTCTCCGTCCGGTGACATGTTCTCCGATAAGACGGTGAACAGTGCTGCACCAACACAAATGAAGATCATCGTGCGGAAGCCTGCGGACTTATCACGCAGCTCGCGCTCTAGACCGATCAACGCCCCCGCCAGCAGGGCCGCGCCGATGCGGATGATGTCTATGACTGCAATATCTGCCATTTCCATTGTTTGTTATTCCTGGATCTAGTACCTGAATTCGCGCACGCCGGGTTCTTCCAAAAGATGGTTGACGAAGGCCTCGTGCCCGGCGGGTTTTCCAAACGCCACCCAGCGACAGCGCAGGCAATCTTGTTCTTTGAAGTATTGGCGTGAGATGGCCTTCATGCCGCATTTTGCCAGCACGGCCTCGATCTGGGAGGCCTGGTCCCTGCCGCCGGTGATGATGACCTCATAGACATGCTCCTCGCGGATGCGGTCCACGGCGCGCTCGAAGACCGGGAAGATCCATAGCACGATCAAGGATAGCAGGGTGAGCGCCGCGCCGAAGAGGAATTCGCCTGCGCCGAAGGCCATACCGATGGCGGCGGTGAGCCAGATGGTGGCCGCCGTGGTGAGACCGGCCACCCGCAACCCGTCACGCAGGATCGCGCCGGCGCCCAGAAAGCCGATGCCGGTGACGATGTTTGCGGTGATACGGCCCGGGTCATCCGGGCCGCCGATCTTGTACGAAAGCATGGTGATGGATGCCGCCCCCGCGCCGATGAAGATCAATGTGCGGAAACCCGCCGATTTGTCACGGTACTCGCGCTCGAGGCCGATCAATCCGCCTGCGAACATGGCGGCGCAAACGCGCAGAATGTCGATCAATGTCAGGTCGAACAGTTCCATGGTGCCTCTCCCTATTGCCTTGTCATACTTTCATTCGCCACAGATCGAACGGTTCCTCATAGCCTTTTACGGTTTCGCGGAAATAGGCCAGCGCATTCGCCGACTCTTTCAGGATGGCGGTCACTTCGGGGTCATTATAAACCGGGGTGGAAAAAATCACCTCCCCGCCTTGTGAAAAGCCCGGCAGGCGCGCCGCAATGTTCACGGTGGAGCCGAAATAATCGAGGCGGTCGTTCAGGGTCACAGCGATGCACGGTCCGCGATGGATGCCGGCCTTGAGCCACAACGGTTGTTTTTGATTCTGCGCGATCTGTGCCTGTGCCTTGCGGATCGCACGCATGGCCGCGGCCGGATGGCTGAACGCCGCCATCACTGAGTCGCCCATCGTCTTCACGATGGCGCCGCCTTCCGCGGCAACAGCCTGTTCGAGAATTTCAAAATGTTCGCGCACGCGGCCAAAGGCGGGCGCATCGCCGATCTGACGATACAACCGCGTGGACTCGCGCAGGTCGGTGAACATCAAGGTCACGTTGCCCACCGAGATCTCCTCGCCGGGGCGCAGTACCTCGCTGGCAAACAGGTCGCGGAAGATCTGCAAGTTGGTCACGTCGGCGGCGGTGGCGGCCTGGTCGCTCCATGCCGTGCGTTCGAGTGAGAACGTGCGGGCTTGCTCGGTGGCGTTCACCAGGTTCATGGTCGGCGCGGCTGAAACAACCTGTTCCTCGTACGGCCAGCCGAAATCCGAGACGCGGAAGACCGGCGAATCCATGCCGGACGGACCCGCTGTGACGCTTTGCGAGCCGCGCACGCCCGAGGCGCGCAGGCTGTAACGTCCGTGCTCCATGCGCACCGGGAACGAAATATTCTTCAACCCCGAGATCGTCTCGGAAAAGATGATGTGCGGCTGCCGCTGCGGACTGCCCACGCAAAATTCAAGCGAGGCGCTCACCGCGCGTAATGCCGCATTGGGGCGGAAGATGACTTCGACGTTGTGATCGAAATTCGCGGTGAAGTCGATGTTGCATGTGGTGCAATGCGAATCCGCGCGCAGGTCTTTCAGATGGCCGTGTCCCTCCGCCACGCCGCGGCACTCGGGGCAGAGCAGCTCCCAATACATGTCGAGCAGGCCGAGACGCGTGGCGCGTAAAAATGTTTCGAGTACGTTCCGCCGTGGAAGCGACCAGCCCTCTGCAAGGGCGTAGGGCCTCATGCGCTGGACGGAGATTTCATCGGCGCGGTCGAGAAAATCGGCGAGACGTTCCGCCGCGCGTGGATCTCCGCCCTCGCTGACCAGACGCTTCACACCCGACTCGAGGCGGGCGCGCGCCGTTGCGGAAAGTCTCTTCCGCTCGGAGATCTCCACCACCGACCCGCCGCGTGCGGCGATACGGCCATACAGTTGGAATGCAGCATCGAACCGCCGCGCCGACACAACCCCGATCGCAAACGGGATCGCCAACGTGCCGAGACCGTTTGCAGGTGTGACCCATGTCTGGTAGGTCATGTGTGTCCCGCCAGCGTTGGTGCGGACGAGGTCCACAGCGACGCGCAACTCCGCCAACGGTCCGTTCTTGAAGCGGCGCAGGATGCCAAAATGGTAGGGATAGATCCAGTCAAAGGGTTCTTCGTTCCACTCGATCGGCATGAGCGGAATCTTCCAGCGGACGTGTTTCACCCCATCTTTGATGCCCAGCAATTCCATGGGCGGCAGGCCGGTGTCGCGGTTGAAGCGGTTCGTGTCGGAGACGAACGGCCAGAGCGCCTCGGGCGAGGCGTCGAAGTCCCAGGTCCAAGTGTAGTGGAATTCGCGCGCCATGGAATTTGGAGCATTATACTCCGAGTATTAAAAGGTTCGTCATTGCGAGGGCAGTGCAGTTCTGCCCGAAGCAATCTCCCGGTTCGCGGGGGAGATTGCTTCGCCGCTAGCGCGGCTCGCAATGACGGATAGTAATTTACGGATTCAACACTTCGATGTTCGGCAGCAATGGGATGCGGTCGATCAGGTCGAGGAAGTCCTTGTCGGTGACCTCGGATTGCGGCTTATCCATCAAGGCGAGCAGGGTGGCTTCCATTACGTTGGTGCCGAAACTGCGACCCTCGAGCCGCGGCGTGACGGTGACAAGGATGTGCAGGTTGCGTTTCTTCAACTCTTCCACATTTTTTGCCGTGGTGGTGTTGGTGACGATGATCTTGCCGGTCAGGTCATCGGGCATGTATTGGCGGATCTGGATGAAGTCGCCGCCGAGGACGGTGGCCTGTTTGTAGTACTTATCCCACTTGGGTTGCGGGGGCTTGTCTTGCTCGGAGCCGAGAGCATAGAACCACGAGAAAGGCAGGTTGGTGATGACGGGCAGGAGTACCGCTGCGATCAGGCGCACCGTGGACAGTTTGTGCACCGCGAGCGGAATGCCGAGCGCGAACATCAAGTCGCCGATGGTCAGGTCGAGACCGGCGTCGTACATGGCCTCGCCCATGCCGTAACGGTCCACGGCGGTGGTGAGCAGGGCGGGCATGCCTTTGAGGGTCTTGTTCTCTTTTTCGTTGAGATGTTTTTCGAGGGCCTGGAAGGCGCGCCGCTCGAGCAGACCTTTGACCCCGTTGCCGTCGCCGATCTTGCTGACCTTCACCGCGCGGCGGATGCGGGCCACGTCGCGGAAGTAGTAGCGCTTCCTGCCGACGCGCAAAAAGAATTCCACCCCGCCGACGCCGAAGGCATCCACTTTGCCGTCCATGTCGGCATAGCGCTGCACGGCTTTGTTGAAGTCACCATCCGTGCCCTGACGTGAGAGTTCGCACTCCTGCCCCAAAAAGGTGTGCCGCGTGGTGTGGTCACGCGAGGACGAGCCCACACTGATCGAGAGAATCTTTTTCACCTGCGCCTCCTGAATCATTTTTTTCGTCATTGCGAGCGGAGCGAAGCAATCCACGCGCAAGGAGATTGCTTCGAGCGGAAGATCGCCGCTCTCGCAATGACGGGATTTGAATTATTACCTCATGCCGTTATCGAAGGTGATGATGACGTTGGTAAATTGATTTTCTAGGACGGTAAAAGGGACGTCCCCGGCGAAAGGCATGCGATTTCCATCTTCAGGATGCAGCACGTAATCGCCCGGCGGGAGGTTGACGGCGAATTTTCCCTCTGCGTCGGTTTCGACGCGGGCCACTTCGCGGCCATCAAGGGTGAGGATGAGTAATGTGGTTTGGTGGGGTTGGTCGGGACAGGGGGTGTCTACGCGGACGACCGGGCAGGCAGGCCCAATGAGCGCCTGTCCTTTCACGCCGCTGGTGAGCGGTTCATACGGGTCGTTGACCTTCGGTCCGCAGGCGGCAAGCAGGGCGAGGAGCAGGATCGCTATTCCTAGGCGGGATCTCATGTTTGCTTGGCGCAAGGATACCATACGAGCGCGATTCCGAACAAAAGAGCAAGCCTCGAAAATAAAAAAACTCCAACGCAGGGCACGCTGGAGTTTGAAGTTCATGGAGTTGGTGTTTGGGCTGGCGCCGGGGTTTCGACCGTTAGTGCGGGGATCTCGCCCCACCAGGGCAGGAAGCGCGGGAAGTAACGCTCATCGGTGACCACATCGGTCTCCTTGATCTCGCAGCGCTGCAACACGAAGAGGTTGCTCGTGCCCTGCTCCCAGCGGAAACCGGTGGCGCCCATGCCGGCAATGTACCCGGCAAATTGGACGTAATCCACCACGCCGCCGCTGTTCGAGCCGAACGGGTAGGCAAAGGTCATGACCGGCACACCAAGCCTGTCTTGCAATATCTGCCGCGACTCGACGATCTCGTAACGCTGACGTTGCGGGTCGAGGCCGACCAGGTCGAGGTGGCTGACGCTGTGACTGCCGATCTCCCAGCCGGCGTTGTACATTTCCACGATCTGGGCCTCGTTCATGAAGTTTTGCGCGCCGACGTAATTGACAACCACGTAGAGCACGCCGGTAAACCCGTATTTCTGCATGATGGGGAAGGCGGTCGTGTAGTTGTCGAGGTTGCCGTCATCGAAGGTGATGATGACCGGGCGCGGCGGCAGCGGATACCCGTGCGTGATCGCTTCGACCAGCATCTGTGTGGTGATGGTGGTGTACTCCCAATCGTGCAGGAGCTTCATCTGTTCTTCGAAGCGTGCCGCGGAGACGCGGTAGTTGCTGACGATCGGATCCTCTTCCACGTGGTGGTACATCAGGATCGGAACGTTGACGACCTCCGGTCCTTGAATTACACGCGTCGTGGTCGGGACGGGGGAGGGGGTGAACGTTGGGGTGATGGTGGGAGTCAGCGAGGGCGCGGCCGTTACGGTTGAGGTGGGAAGCGATGTTTGCGTCGGTGTTGTGGTTGGTTCGGGGGCGGCAAATGCCGGCACGCCGCATCCAACGAGGAGCAGGCTGAAGATCAAAAGGAGGAGCGAGAGTTTCTTCATAATAAGTCGGCGCATTGTACCCCACTATTATTAATTTTTTACCACAAAGGAACACAACGAGAAAGCCTTAAGATTTTGCTTTGTGCGCTTCGTGTCCTTTGTGGTTAAAGCATTTATCGATTCATTTCCCAGATGATCCGCAGACCGTCGAGGGTGAGCCAGGGCGCGATGACCTGGATGATGTCGGTTTCCTTGGCGACGATCTCGGCGAGACCGCCCGTGGCGATGACTTTCATGTCTTTGCCGAGCTCGGTGCGGAAACGGCTGACCATGCCCTCGACCATGCTGACGTAGCCGAAGAGCAAGCCCGATTGCATGGCGTGGACGGTGTTGCGGCCAATGACCGAGGGCGGGCGTTGGATGTCGACGCGGGCAAGTTTGGCGGTGTGCGTGAAGAGCGCGTCGGCGGCCAGGTTGACTCCCGCGGTGATGGCGCCGCCGAGATATTGCCCGTCGGCGGTGAGGGCGTTGAAGGTGGTGGCCGTGCCGAAGTCGATCACGCAGGCGGGACCGCCGTAAAGTTTATACACAGCGACCGCGTCCGCGACCCGGTCCGCGCCAACGGCTTTGGGATCATCGTAGCGGATCTTGATGCCCGTCTTGACGCCTGCGTCCACGATCAACGGCTCACACTTGAGATATTCTCGGCAGGCCTGGGCGATGCGGGTGGTCAACGGCGGGACGACCGAAGCGAGGCAGATGCCCGTCAGGTCGGCGGGCGTCTTGCCGACGTGCGTGAGCAAGCCGAGCAATTGCAAGCCGTACTCATCCGGCATGCGCGCATCTTCGGTGGCAAGCCGCCAGTGATGGACGAGAGTCTCGCCCTCGTAGAGGCCGATGGTCAGGTTGGTGTTGCCGAGGTCAATGGTGAGGAGCATGGGGAGGAAGAGGGTAGAGGATTAGAGAATGGATGGAAGCGGAGGAACACTGCTGAGGTAAGTATACACGGAAACCGCAGGCGGGAATGAGCGGGCTATTGATACTCCATGATGATTTGCCCGTTCACAAAATCCAGGGCGTAGATCGTGCCCTCCAATTGAAAATAAACTTCACCATTACGCCAGGCGATGATCTTTGGGATCGAATAGAAATCCCCGCTGGCACCTTTCAATGAGACGGTTTTCTCCGCCAGTATGGCGCCATTGTCAGGATCGTACGTGGTGAGCACCAGTTGAGTGGGTTCGGCCTGGAATTGGATCAGCAGAAGCCCGTTGGGAGTCAGTTGCCAGGTCCAGCCGGATTCGTCTTTGCTCACCAGCCCGGACATTTCGTACGGCGGGTCGATCGGGCTGGCGTTCTCCGGGATCCATTCCCAGGTCTGCGCACCCGATGCGGAATCCAATCCCCAGAGTTCGAAGCGTTCCGATCCTTTCGTGCGGCGGGCGAGAGTCAGCAAGGTGTCGCCGCTGATGGCCAGGGGAGCGAATGCGTATGCGTCATCCTGAATCAATAATTTCAGAGACCCGCTTTGCTTATCCAAAACCGATAAACGCTCATCGTTCCCGAAGTAGATGCTGTCGGATGTCTGGAGATAACCAAAACCATGGAAGGATGTGTTGAAGGAATCCTCGGATTGGGTCTCCCAGAGCAGTTGGCCGCTTGCAAGGTCATAATGTTGGATACAACCGAAGGACGACCCGAAGAAGAGGTACAAGCCATTGGCATTGTCGTAGATGATGCCCGAGTCATCGTTCAGATATTCCTCCCATGAATTTTCCGACGTGCATTCCGGGAAGATGACGCGCTCTTCGCTTCCATCCACGGGGTCGAGCAGAAAGATGTTCAGATCGTGCCCGTCCGCGATGTAATCCAGGATCGCCAGCTGCCCGCCGATGATGCGCAGGTCGCGGGCGTAACTTAAGATCGGGCGGCTCCAAACCGGCCTCCCTGTTGTTGCCTCGTAGGCCTGAAGCGAGCGATCCATCGTCATGACGATCACCCGGCCGTCTTGAATGAGCAGGTTGTCTTTGCCTGAGTCTAGATTGTCGGGCAGGTTGACTTGCCAAAGCGGGCTGCCGTCGGCGATGTTGAAGGCCAGTAAATTCGTTTCGATGACCGCATACACCCGCTCGTTGTCGCTTGCCAGAGCGTCCACGTAGCCGTCACCGGGCAGCGCATCGGTTTTCCAGGTCAGTTTGCTGTCTGTCCGGCTGATGCGTCCCAACAGGCGACTCTCCTCATCGAGATTGTGGAACAGCGAGACCACATCCGGCGCGGAATCCTGACCGCCAGGGACGGTCATGCTCGGGTTCCCAGCGATCAAGCGCGGAGTGAAAGGGCCGCCGGGTTGGAGCAGGGCAAGGCCGACAATTCCGCTGATGACTATGAAGATGAATGCTGCGATCACGCCACCAAGCCGTGACCCGCTTGCGGGTGCGGTCCTCACGTGGACAGTCACCGGGCGGGCCTCGGCCTCGCGCGTCGGGAATCCCGCTTCGGGATCGTGGAGGTTGCCCGCCTCGATCTGCTCGATCGCGTATTGCGCGCGCGCCTTGCTGACATCGTACAGCTCGCGGTAACGCTTGACCGCCTCGGCCTTCTTCCCGGAACGGAGCAGGTTCACCACTTCTGCTGGTACGATGGTCGGCCTTTCGGCGCGGGGTTTCCTTGACGTATCCGGCTTCGCTGTCTCTGGCTTCAGCCCTTCGAACACGATCACGTTCTGGCAGAAACTGCACTTGACGGTGACGCTTCTGCCGTCATAGTTGAGCGGCGCGCCGCAGGCGGGACAGGTCAGCGGCTTGGGATTGCGATCAGGCATGGATGCTCCAGTGAGTCATTGTGATGAGAATGGGCGTATTGTACTTCACAGGAGGTGAATGGGATGAGGGCAGGCAGCTTGTGGTCAATCAACTGTCCACGAATAAGACACGAATGTGCTTGCTCAATCATTCGTTTGTTCCTGAAAAATTTGTGGATGGTTTCCTCTGTAACCACAGACCTCCGAAGCCGCGCAGACTTCGGAGGTCTTGTTGTTACTTGTCTACTTGTGTACGTGTGTACTTGTCTACGCTCTTACGCGTTCCACAATCTCCGCCACCAGATCATACCGATGGAACTGCGGCATGATGTAAATCCCCTGCGCCCACGGCTTGATCTTCTGGATCAACTCCACCGCCAACTCCACGCCCACCTGAGTAGCGCGCGCAGCGTCGCCTGCGGCGTCCAAGCGCGCGATCGCCTCCTGCGGGATCGAAATCCCAGGCACCTCATGATTCAAAAAGTTGGCGTGCTTGGCGCTCACCAGCGGCAGGATTCCCACCAGCACAGGACGGTTCAACGCGCCGTGCTGGTTCTCATACTTCGCCAAAAATCCCTCGCCATCCTCGGCGCGGTAGATCGGTTGCGTCAGGAAATAATCCGCGCCCGCCTTCACCTTGCGCGTCAGATTCTTGAACTCAGTCGCCATGTCCGACGGAACCAAATTCAGCGCCGCGCCCACGAAGAAATTCGTCGGCTGTCCGATCGACGTGCCCGAATGATCCACGCCCGCGTTGAATCCCTGCTTGATCAACTTGATCAACCCCGACGGCACCAGGTCGTAATTGTCCATCGCTTCGGGGTAATCGCCGATCGACGTCGGGTCGCCCATCACCACGAACACATTTCGGATCCCCAACGCGTGCGCGGCCAGCAGGTCACCCTGCACGCGCAGCAGGTTTCGTCCGCGCGTCGGAAAATGAAGCGTCGTCTCCACGCCCACCTGCCTCTGCACCACGTCGCACACCGCCCACGCCGACATCCGCATGCGCGCCATCGGGCTATCGGCCACGTTGATGACGTCCGCGCCCGCGTCGTGTAACAGCGACGCGCCCGCCAGCAACTTGTGAGTCGACAATCCCCGCGGCGGATCCATTTCGATGGATACGACGAATTTTCCCGCCGCGAGTTTTTGCGCCAACTCCGACTCTGCCACCGCCCCCTCCATCGCTTCTTCCTCGACGGGGAGCGGGGTGACCGTCAACGGAGCGGGCGCGCCCGCCGACGCCAACGCCCTCCGCATCGACGCGATGTGCGCGGGCGTCGTCCCACAGCACCCACCGACCACGTTCGCCCCCGCCTCGCGAAACGACAGCGCGTACTCGCCGAAATATTCCGGGTCGGCTGGGTACATGATGCGCCCGCCGACCTGTTCCGGCCAGCCTGCGTTTGGTTTGACCCACATGTAGGGACGGGTCTGAGACCCGTCCCTACCAATAACCGCGGCCTTCATCGCCTTCAAAATCCGCAACAACTGCGCGGGACCACCCGAACAGTTGACGCCGATCACATCCGCGCCTGCCTCGGCCAACGTCCGCGCCACCTTGGCGGGATCGTCCCCGAGGATGGTTCGGTCATCGCGCGTAAACGTCACCGACGCGACGACGGGCAACGAACAGGTTTCCCGCGCTGCTTTAATCGCCTCTTTGATTTCATACAAATCGCTCATCGTCTCGATCACGATCAAGTCCGCGCCTGCGTCCGCCAGGGCTTGGATCTGCTCAGCGAAGGCAGCCCGCGCCACCTCAGGCTGGACGCGTCCGTATGGGGCGATGCGCACGCCCAGAGGGCCGATGTCGCCGGCGACGAGCACATCCTTGAACGAAGCCGACACTGCACGCTTGGCCAACTCCACGCCCGCGCGGTTGATCTCTGCCACATGAGTGTGAAGTCCGTGCTTCTCGAGCTTGAAGCGATTGGCGCTGAACGTGTTGGTGATGACGAGCTGCGCGCCCGCTTCGATGTATTCGCGATGCACATCCGCCACCGCAGCGGGATTGGTGATGTTGAGTTCGTCGAAGCACTTGTCGAAACCGATGCCGCGCGTGTGCAGCATGGTCCCCATCGCGCCGTCGGCGAGGATGGTTTGGGAGGAGAGTAGGTCTAAGAATTTGTTTGTCATAAAAACCTTCTTGTTTTTTTGTGGAGCGGGTTGGCAACCCGCTAAGCTAGCGTGGTGCAGATTACCCTGTGGGTACGATGTCGCAATCCACATTTACAACTTGAATCTAGAATAACACCATTTCCAATCTTTCCAATCATTCACCAAAACCGCTTTCACAGGATTGTTGAGCACGTAACTTACAATCCGTTTTAGCTCAGCTTGATCGCGCACAATTCGATCATAACTTTCGTCCTGCCAAAACGCGCCCGACCTGCCCAAAAGACCATTCGCCTTTCGCGCTGTGTGCCGTTTGAGCGATTGGAAGATTTCGGTCAGGCTGTTCATTTCGCCGTTCTCTTTTGCCAGCGGTGTGCAAACCACATGACCATGATTGTGCATGAGGGCGAAAGCTTCAAGTGTATACACTTTTCCATCGCGATAGTGGATGGCTTCCGCTACAAGGTCTGCAACCTGCTCGTTCTTCAAATACGCTTCGCCGCACAAAACTTTATCAAGATAGCCGTCGTATTTTCCAAACCAGCGGCGTTCCGCATCGTCAATTTCATGGGGTGGAAGTTTCTTGATCCTTTCCGATTCTTGAGTCAGTTCTTCGAGAACCTCTTTGGGCAGAGAATGCTTCAAACGAAATGTCACGAAATACGTTGAGCCGGCAACTTGAATATGCGGCAGTCGCCTGCGATAGAACTCGCGAAATTGAAGATGACTCATGATTTTTGTGGAGCGGGATGGCATCCCGCTGACTCCTTGTGCGGGTGGGCTTGGCGGAGTGCCACTCCGCCCCACATCAAAATTAAACCTTCCTCTCCCATACCCCGATCACGGACCGGCCGAGGCGGTAGGCAAATAGCCAGTCGAATACTTTGGACACAGGGACCAGGGATTTGTCCCAGAACAGGATCTGCTTCTCGGTGGGGACATCCTGGTGAAGGAACAGCCGGTTTGCCAGCGAGGTGAAGACGCCCAGCGAGTCGAGGTGGAATAGTTTTACGATGCGGCAGGTCTCGGGCGTGCAGGCGGCGAGACTGGCGCGCGTGTAACGGCGGAAGTGCCCGATGGCGCGGTCGAAGGGGCTGTAGAGGAAGGGGTAGGCCGGGGAGAGCACGATCAAATGTCCGCCGGGGTTGAGGCGCAGGCTGGCCTCGTGCAATTCGCGGCGGTCTTCTTCGATGTGTTCGAGCACGTCGATGTAGATGATCGTGTCGAAGCGTTCGGCCGGCGAGAGGCTGGCCACTGTCCCGACGCGGGAGGCGCAGCAGGAGGGCAGCTGTCCGGCGCGGATGCGGCGTTCGATCTCGGCGGCCATCGAAGCATCCGGCTCGAGGCAGACCCATTCGGTTTGCGAACCGTCGCACATCACGGCGGTGGTCGCTCCCAGCCCCGCGCCGACCTCGAGCACGCGCGCACCGAAGAACGGCGCGATGTGCCGCGTGTAATACGCCTTCCAGTTGGAGGCCTTCGCAAAGACCTCCAGTTCATCGCCGATATAAGCTTGATGGGACATGTGCCTCAACCTGCATCCACGCGTTCGATGTTCATCAGGTAATCGCGAAAGTCCACGGCGGGGATGAACATTTTGGAACTGCGGTAACTCAGCACCACAAAGGAAAGCGTGGCGAGGAAAAGGATCGCCTGCGTCATGATCACGGTCAGGCCGATGGCTACGTTGGTGGCCCAGCCGGGGATGGCGAGCGGCGTCATGAAACGGATGTAGACGATGATGAGGAACCCGATCACGTCCAAGAGCATCACACCCAGTGAGAAGAACAGCAGGCGCACATAAACCACCTCGATGTAAACCGAGATGGCGCTCAACCCGTGCAGGACGAGCGCGATCATATTCATGCGCGATTGGCCCACGTAGCGCCTGCCGCGCGAGGTGGGAATGGTCTTCCACAGCAGGCCGGAGTGCATCACGCCTGCCGCGAAGTGGTTCCAAATTTCCTGAAGGTACACAATGCGGTTGAGCACCGCCGGCGGGATCAGGCTGTAATTCCCAAACGAGATACTCCGCCCGGTCAAAACGCGGAAGATCAGCTTGAAGATGTTGTAAAACACGCGGAAGACAAAATTCTCCGAGCGGCGCACGCGGCGCGCGAAGATGATGTGCGAAGGATCGCGGTCATGCTCTTCGAGCAGGCGCGGCAAATTTTCGGGGTCATCCTCGCCGTCCGAGTCCATGACGATGACCGGGATGTTCCACTCGCGCTCCTTTAACACGGCCAGGCCCACGGCGATCGCGCGTTGATGCCCAAGGTTGCGGATGAGGTGAACCACCTCGACCGATTCGATGCCCCCTCGAGGCGGGTCAAAACGCGGCGGGGCACCATGCACCGACCCATCGTCCACGGCGAGGATGGAAATGTGCAAGCCGTTCGCCGCGGCAACCGCGCTGATCTTATCCGCAAGCACGGCAAACGACTCCCAATCGTTGTACACAGGAGTCACGATCGCAATGCGGCGCGCAGAAGTTTCAGGGGACATATTTCACCACCGCCAGGATCGCTCCCTGCCGTTCCACCGTGAATAACACGGGCAGGTCTGCGTAGTGTTTCAAATCGTTGTCGTTGCGCGTGGAGATCACCGCGTAAAAATTCAACCTGGGTGCGCCGCTGTATTGCGCGTCATACACGGTGAAGCCGGGGCGCAGGTAACTCCACAGCGATGTGGGCGGACCCCACACCACCACATCCGTTTTTTGCGGGGCATTCTCGTTCAAATACGCGGCGGCCTCGCGGAAGGATGTGCCCCAATAATCCATCTCATACTCGCGGAAGGCATTCGTCACGCCGCCTGCGAAACTGTTGTAGTAAATGTATTCATACGGATGCAGGACAGACATCGCGTACACCGAAGGGACAGCGAGCGCCGCCACGATTCCCACGCGGACCCAAAGCGGGCGCGCCCATCGCAAAACGGATTCCAGCCCGAGCCCCGCCCACAGGAACAGCGGCGGCAGGATGAACAGCACCTGTCGAAAATTATCGTAGAGATACGGGTCGCCCAACATGGCGGCGGCAAGAGGCAGACCGAACCACATTGTAGATAAAGCGAGAAGCTCGCCGTATTCTTTTTTACTTGCAACGCGCCAGATCAGCACGGCAAAGCCAAACACGGCAAGGACCAGCAAAGGCTCGGTCAATTGGATGCCAAACAGGGTGGGCAGGTAACTGGCAGGCAGTTCATTGCCCGCGTAGTATTCGCCCGCAAACAACGCCTTGCCCGGCCAGGGGAATTTGAGCATCACGCGCAGGACGATCAGCAAACGCAGGAACGGCTCGCCCCACAGATACGGCCACGTGACGTAGAGGATGGGCAGGGCCAGGATGAGCTGCGCGATAAGAGGGACAAAGGCGGCGCGTCCCTGTTTGCGCACGAGGAACAGTGCAACCAAGCCAAACGCGGCAAAGCCCATCACGCGGATACCAGCGGTGAGACCCAATGCAAGCGTGGCAAAGACAAAGTCGCGGTTGCGGAGACAGCTCTGCAGGGTGAGCGCGTAGGGACGCAGTTCATTCGTCCACAAGTGCGCGCGCAATTGCGGCTGGGATGGGAGGAAGAGCAGTGCCGTCCATGCGAGGGAGAGAGCGATGAACGTGATGGCCGCCCAGAAGGTGGCAAGTAGAGGACGAAGGTATAAGTCGAGGTCACGCGCGGAGGAGGTATCGGCCAGATACACGCGCGCCCCCCATGTGGTCCGCAGATGCGAAGCGAGCAGGGCAAAGAAGATCAAGCCCAGCAGGGTCAGGATCGGGAGAGTCCATTTTTGCGTACGGGAAAGAGTCAACGCAGGCGGTGTGACCTTTGCCGGCGCGGGAGGAAGCGAGAGCGAGTCGACCATCCGCACGCCGAAGAGGATGCTGGCAACGAAGCCGACCATGAAGGGAATGTCGCGGGCGTTGATGAAGGCGTGTCCCCAAAAGACAGGTTGGGCTGCAAAGAGCAGCGCCGCGCCGAATGCGGAAAGCGGCTTGAGCCAGCGCCGCGCCAGCAAATAGAGGAAGAGAATGCCGGCCTGAAAGGTGAGGAAGGTCAGCAGGTGCGCAACATCGGAGAGGACCCAGCCCGGGAAAAGACGCCCAACCAGCACGATGAGCATCAGGAACCATGCCCCGTAATACCGCAGCGTGGGATCGGTGAATTCCAACTGGAAGCCCGGCTGGAACAGGCCTGGATACGCGGAGAGCGATTCGTTTGCGTAACGGAAGAAGTTCGTCTCGTCCCAGCTTTCGCCGTAGTCGTGAATCGTCCACAGGCCGACGGCCAGACTCAAGGCGATCAGCAAAAAGACGGCGAGATACTCGGAACGCAAAAACTTCTTCACAAGAATATTCTATTCTATTTCATCAACTGCTCGACGCGCGACTCGCCGACGCTGTAATACTTCGCGTCCTTGTGATGGACGATGATCGCGGCGGTGGATTGCTCGGGGATCAACTGTCCCGAGACCGAGAGGCTCATGCCCAATTCCGATTCTGCGGCGGGCAGGAGTTGGAAGACCTTGAAGTGGTCTTCGAGTTCGGGGATGGCGGGGTAGCCCCACGAGTAACGCTTGCCCTGTTCTTCGCCGATGCCCAATTCGCGGCGCACGTGTTCGTGCAAATAGTTTGCGGTCGCTTCGGCGGCTTGCACGGCAAGCCCATGCACGAAGTAGGCTTCGGTGTAATCGTGAGCGGCCTGCAGTTTGTCGAACTTGTCGCTGGCGGCCTGTCCCACAGTCACGACTTGAAGCGCCACCACATCCATCTGTCCCGACTGGACCGAGGCATAGTAATCGGAGAGCGCGAGGTGATCATCGTATGGCTGGCGCGGGAAGGCGAAGCGCGAGATCTCTTTCTTGCTTTGCGCATCTTCATAAATGATGAGATCGTTGCCGTCGGCCTGACAGGCGAAATACCCATACACTGCCTGCGGTTTAAGCCAGCCTTCCTTGAGCGCTTCCCTGGTCATCTTCGCGAGACGCGCGTCGAACTCGGCTTTGAGTTTTTCCCATTCCGCGCCGTGCGTGTTCTTCGCGCCCCACGAAAGGCGATACAGTTCGTTGATGTTGAGATGCTTGAGCACCATTTCGAGCGGCATGTCTTTGACGATGCGCTGTCCGAGTTTGGCGGGCAGGGCGATCGGCGCGGGGACGATGTTCGAACGCTGACCGCTGGCCGCGGGCGATCCGCTTTGCGAAGCGCGGTTGAGCTCGATCTCGGAATCTTTGCGGATCTTCGCCAGCAGTTCCGGACGTTTGCCTGCATCGATCAACGTGTCCATCGTCTCGAGGCCTTCGAAGGCGTCCTTGCAATAGAAGACACCCGCCTCGTAGACGGTGCCATCCTCGGTTTGCAGGATGCGGCGACCGAAGCGGCGGTTGATGGCCGCGCCTCCGATCAGGACGGGGAAGCGGAGTCCACGTCGCTGAAGTTCGTTCACGATCAGCGGCATCTGCTTGGACGTGGACACCAACAACGCCGAGAGTCCGATCGCCGTGGCGTTGACCTCGACCGCCTTGCTGATGATCGTCTCGGCCGGGACCTGCTTGCCGAGGTCGATCACATCGTAGCCGTTGTTGGCGAGGATGGTCTTCACGAGGTTCTTGCCGATGTCGTGCACGTCGCCGTAGACGGTGGCGAGGACGACGAGTCCCTTGCTCACGCCTTCCTTTTTCTCAAGATATTGTTCCAAGTGCGCCACGGTCTTCTTCATTACTTCAGCGGATTGCAACACGAACGGCAGGATCAATTCGCCCGCGCCGAACTTGTCGCCGACCTCTTTCATGGCGGGCAGCAGGACATTGTTCAAGACGCCGACTGCCACTTCATGGCGGGCAGAGCGTGTGCCGCTCGGTTCGCGGTTGATGATCTCATCAATGTCCGCTTCGACGCCGTCTTTGAAGCGGTGGAGGATCTTCCAGTGCAGTTTCTGCTCGGAAGTCATGCCCTCGGTCGGGTCGGCCACACTGGAGCCAGTGGAGACTTCAACATTTTCAAAATGCTGGATGAAGCGCTGGAGCGCATCCTCGCGGCGGTTGAAGATCAGGTCTTCGCAGAGTTCGCGTTCTTCGGCGCCGATCTCGGCATAGGGCATCACATGCGCGGCGTTGACGATCGCCATGTCCAGGCCAGCCTGCACGCAATGGTAGAGCATGACCGAGTTGAGCGCGGGGCGGGCTTGCGGGGCGAGACCGAAGGAGAGGTTGCTCACGCCGAGCGAGGTCATCACGCCGGGCAGGTCCTGTTTAATGAGGCGGATGCCTTCGATAGTCTCGATCGCAGAGTTGACGAATTCCGCGTCGCCGGTGGCGAGGGTAAACGTCAGGTCGTCGAAGACAAGGTCTGCGGGTTTGAGGCCGTGGTCGTTGACGGCAATGTCATAGATGCGCCGGGCCACTTCGAGTTTGCGTTGCGCGGTCTTGGCCATGCCGCTTTCATCGATGGTCAGGCAGATCACCGCGGCGTTGTAGGTCTTCGCAAGCGCAAAGATCTTGTCGGCTTTGGCGCGGCCCGCTTCGAGATGCGTGGAGTTGATCAAGCAGCGCCCGGGCGCGGTCTGCAATGCGATCTCGAGGACGTCGGGCTCGGTGGTGTCGATCACGAGCGGAACATCGACGCCCATTTGCAATTTCTTCACGACCTTGCGCATCAACTCGCCTTCATCGGGACGTTCCGTCACCGCGACGGAGATGTCGAGGGCGTGCGCGCCACCGGCCACCTGTTCGCGCGCGATGTCGAGGATGCCGTCGTAATCTTCCTCGAGCAGGAGACGTTTGAACTTGCGCGATCCCTGCGCGTTACAACGTTCGCCCAGAAGGGTGGGCGCGGGGTCCTGCCGCATGGACAAGGCCGACATGGCAGAGGCAAGCTGGGGCGTGGATTGAAGCGGAGATTTGGAGGTTGGAGATTGGAGGCTGGATAATTTGTCCACCAACAGTTTGAGATGCGCAGGAGTCGTCCCGCAGCAGCCGCCGACGACGCGGACGCCGTGCTTCGTCACAAACTCGAACATGTCGTTCGCGAATGGTTCGGGCTCAAGAGGATAAACGGCTTGTCCATCGACATTCAATGGCAGACCTGCGTTGGGGATGCACGAAACGGGCAGCGCCGAATTTTCGCCGAGGATGCGGATGGGCTCGCGCATGTGCTCGGGTCCCGTGGAGCAGTTGAGGCCGATGACGTCGATGCCCATGCCTTCGAGGATGGCGAGCGAGGCGTTGATATCGGTGCCGAGCAACATGCGGCCCGTGGTGTCGAGCGTGACCTGGGCCTGGATCG
>CAYNQA010000009.1:11920-23590 GCA_964399225.1 uncultured Anaerolineaceae bacterium | reverse complement strand
TGAGTCCCGCGTCTTCGAGGGCTTTCACCACTTTGACTTCGCGCTCCTGCTTTGTATGGACGAGTCCATGCACATCGAGCGGCTCGCCGACGATCTGGCCGATGGTCTGCGTGGGGTTGAGCGACTCGTACGGATCCTGGAAGACCATCTGGATGCGCTGGCGCAGAAGTTTGCGGTCGTGCTCACTGGCGTGGGTGATCTCTTTCGACTCGAAGATGATGCGGCCATCGGTCGGCTCCTCGAGTCCCATCAACGTCAACGCCAGCGTGGATTTGCCACATCCGCTCTCGCCAACCAGCGCGATGACCTCGCCCTTGCGCAGTTGCAGGTCAACGCCATCCACCGCGTGGACGTGGTCAATGTTGCGCGCAAAGAGGCTCGGCTTGCCCGCGAGGAAGTGTTTTTTGAGGGATTGGACTTCGAGGAAATAATCCTGCATAAATGCTTTAACCACAAAGGACACGAAGTGTCACGAAGATTTCTTTTTTGTTTTCTTCACTTGCTTCTGCGGGTTCTTGGCCAACGTCTTGTTTGGCTGCGGTTTTGATGGATTTTCTTCCAGCAAATGGCAGCTCGCAAAATGCCTTTCGCCAACCGAAGCGACCTTCGGCTCTTCCACGCGGCAACGCTCGAAAGCGAGCGGACAGCGCGGGGCGAAGCGACAGCCCGCGGGGAGTTGGTCGAGTTTCGGAGGGTAGCCTGGAATGGACGTCAGTCGTTTTTCGGGATGAGTCAGATCGGGGAATGCTTTGAGCAGTTCCTGCGTGTACGGGTGGCGCGGGTTGTTGTAGATCGTGTCCACGTCGGCGTATTCGGCCAGGACGCCGCCGTACATGACGAGGACGGAGTCGCACATCTCCGCGACGACGCCCAGGTCGTGCGTGACGAAGATGATCGAAAGGCCGAGTTTCTTGCGGAGCGAGTCGAGCAACTCCAGCACCTGCGCCTGGATCATCACGTCGAGGGCGGTGGTCGGTTCGTCTGCGATGACGACTTGCGGGTTGCAGGCCAGCGCCATGGCGATCATCGCGCGCTGGCGCATGCCGCCTGAATATTGATGCGGATAATGTTCCTTGTGGTCGGCGGTGATACCAACGAGGTCAAGCAACTCGATCACGCGCCTGTCGAGCGCTTCGCCCTTCATCAGCGGATTGTGTTTGAAGATCGCCTCCGCGATCTGGTCGCCCACCGTCCGCACGGGGTTGAGCGCGTTCATCGCGCCCTGGAAGATGATCGAGATGCCCTTCCAGCGCACGTCTTCCATTTCTTCTTCGGAAAGCGCGGTCAACTCTTTGTCGCCGAACCAGACTTCGCCGTTCACGATCTGTCCCGCCGCGGGGAGCAAGCGCAACAGCCCCAGCATGAGCGTGGTCTTGCCGCAACCCGACTCGCCGACCAGTCCCATCAACTCACCCTCGCGCAGCGTGAACGAGACGTTCTCCACCGCGCGGGCGGCGGGCTTGCCGTCGTTGATGTACGAGATGGAGAGCGAATCCGCTCGCAGGAGAATCGGCTTTTCGATGGCGACCCGCTCCCCCGTCGCGTGACGAAGCGGCTCGCCCGTCGCCTCATTCTTGACGATGGGGCGGGGTTTCATCAAATGATGTGTCTCGAGGCGAGGGTTCAAGACTTGTTCCAGGCCATGGCCGAAGAGCGTGAGTCCCAACACGACCCAGACGATGCCGAACCCTGGCGTGACGAGCGCCCACCACGCGCCCGTGGACATGGCGCCGCGGCCGAAGGCATAGTTGAGCATTTGACCCCACGAGAGCGCGGTCGGGTCGCCGAGACCGAGGAAGGAGAGCGTGCTTTCGTTGAGGATCGCGAGCGAGACGACGAGCACCGCGTTGACCACGAGGATCGGCATGACCAGCGGCAGGATGTGATGACGGATGATGTGGCCGCGTCCCGCGCCGATGGCGCGCGCCCGCAACACGAACTTGCGCGACTTGACCGCGAGAGTCTGCGAACGGACGATGCGCGCGGTGGTCGTCCAGCCGAGCAGGCCGATGACGAAGATGATGTTGAGGAGCGAGGGTTTTGTCAGCGCGACGATCACGACCATCAACGGCAGGTCGGGGATGACGAGCATGATGTCGGTGAAGCGCATGAGAAAGTTTTCGAGCCGCCCGCCGAAGAAGCCCGCCACAATGCCGATCACGCCGCCGATGACGATGGAGATGAAGGCCGCGAAGAATCCCACGATGAGCGAGACGCGCGCACCGAAAATGAAGTTGGAGAAGACGTCTTTGCCCGCGTCGTCGGTGCCGAGCCAGTGCTTAGCGGAGGGAGGCTTGTAGATGTCGCTGGTTGTGACGTCGATGGAGGAATGGACATCGTACGGTGCGATGATGTCCGCGAAGGCCGCCACGAAGACGATGACGACCAACATGACCAGACCCGCAATGCCCATGCGGTTGCGGCGAAAGACGCGCCAAAAGTCCATGAAGCGCGAGGTGGAGGAGGGAGGGTTGGTCATGGGTGGTTGTGGCCGTCATTGCGAGGGTGTTCTTCCCGAAGCAATCTCCTGTGTGGAGAGGGGATTGCTTCGTCGGGAAGAGCACCCTCCTCGCAATGACGAAGCAATCATTCTGTCTGCACGCGCGGATCGAGGTAGGAGTAGGTCAAGTCGGCCAACAGATTCGCAACGATGACGCCGATCGCGATCAGCAGGAACGCGCCCTGCAAGACGGGGAAGTCGCGGCGGTTGACGGCTTCGTAGATCGCGCCGCCCAGCCCTGGCCACGAGAAGACCGTCTCGATCTGCACCGCGCCCGCCATCGTGAAGCCGAGATTGATGGCGATGACCGTCACCAGCGGGAGCATGGCATTCGTCAAGGCATGGTCTTTCAAGATCTGGAAGGTGTTGAGTCCTTTTGCTTTCGCTGTGAGAATGTAATCTTCGGACAAAACATCCAACAGGCTGGAACGCATGATGAGCATGTACTCGCCCATGTAGACGATGGTGTACGTCAGCGTAGGCAGGAACATGTGGCTGAGGATGTCGCCGAGGCGAACAAAGAACGGCTGACTGCTCATCCCAGGCGTTTGCATGCCGCCGATGGGAAGTCCGTTGTTGCTGCCCCAAAACAAAAGAATGATTCCAAGCCAGAAGGTGGGCAGGCTCCACGCCACGAGACTGATGATGAGCGCGCCGTAGTCAATGTTCGTCCGCGCTTTCCAGGCCGCGAACACGCCGAAGATCACGCCGACGATGACGGCCAGAATTTGCCCCGCGCCGATCAGAACGACAGTGTTCCACAAGCGTTCGCCAAGCACATCCGCGACGGGACGATTCGAGTGGTAGCTGATGCCCATCTCGCCGTGCAGGAGATTATTGACGTAAATGAAGAATTGCGTTTCAAGGGGATTGACGCCGCACGACCCGACCTTGACCGGATTCAACGACTCGAAGCAGTTGATGACGGGCTTGTCCAACCCATAGCGGATGCGGATCGCCTCGACCGCTTCCTTCTTCAGGCGCGGGTCGCGAACACCCGCCCGCGCCGGGTCACCGGGCAGGACGCGGAAGAGGAAGAAATTAAGGATGAGGACAAACAGGATGGTAAATACCGCCCACCCGATTTTGCCGAGTAGATAACGCCAGCGTTTCAAGAATATTCCTGTTGCCCGTCATTGCGAGGAGGAAGCTTTTCCGGCGACACTTGCCCTGGCGGGTAGTGCCAGGGAGCAATCTCCACCCTGTGGAGGAGATTGCTTCGCCGCTACCGCGGCTCGCAATGACGGACACGATGGGGTAATTACTTCACCGCTTCGATCACAACCAGGGAACTGGTATCCGAGAGTTCCACTTTCGGGAAGTCGAGCAGCCAGCCCGTGAAGCGGTCCACGCGGTAGGCTTGAATGGACTGTTCATAGTACGGGATGATGTAGACGACATCATCGAAAGCGATCTGCTGCATCTGGTGAACGAGGGCGATACGCTTTTGCAGGTCGAGTTCGGTTGCTTGCTGTGCAAACAACGCATCATATTCGGGATTGGAATAGCCCGTCTCGTTGTATCCGTTGGGAATTTCGGCAGTGGTATGCACACCCAACAACAAGCTCGGGTCGGGGTCGGAGCCCCAGCCCCACAGGATGATGTCGAAATCGAAGGCAGGACAGCAAGCCGCCGTCAGCGCGTCCGGGTCGACCGCCGAAAGCTCGGTCTTCACACCGACTTCCAGCCACATTTCAGAGAGCAGCTCGGCCTGGCGGGGCGCATCAATGCTATCGCTCGGCCACTGCATGCGGAAGGTCAGAGACTGCGAACCGTCGGGCATGTCACGGATGCCATCGCCGTCTGCGTCCGCGTAGCCTGCCTCGTCGAGGATGCGGTTCGCTTCCGCTACATCGAACGAATAATCCGTGATCTTGCTGTTGTACCACATGCCCAACCCATCAGGGATGAGCGTCAGGCCGGGCGTGCCGTAACCAAGCAACACCACATCGATCAACTTTTGCTTGTCGGTGGCATGAGCAAGAGCGAGGCGCACATTGCGGTCACGCAGCGCAGGGTGGCCTGTGCACAAACCGCCCGCATCCACGGGGCAGTTCTCCGGGTCGATCTGATTGAAGATGATATCCGAAACGCCGGGTGCGAAGGGCGCGCCGGTCACTACTTTAATGTTCGGGTCGGTCTTCAGCGTCTCCACTGCGGTGGCCGGCATCTCGGTGATCATATCCACCTGGCCGCTCTTGATCGCTTGCACCAACACGTCCTGGCTTTCATAGGTCTGGAAAATGATCTCTTCCACTTTGGGCGCATGGAAGAAATGATTCTTGTTCGCCTTCAAGTGAATGAACTCGTTCTGTTTGTACTCCACCACCTGGAACGGGCCTGAACCGATCATCTCCGTGTTCTCGAACTCGGTTGCGGCCGCCCCTTCAGAATGCTCCGCCCAGATATGCTCCGGCAGAACGTACATGTAGACCAACTGGCTTTCAATGTTGGGAATCGCCTCACTGAGCGTCACACGGACCGTGTAATCGTCCACCACTTCGGTCTTTTCGATATAGGCGGTATAGGAATTCAAATAGGGGAAATCTTCGTGAGCCTTGTAGAAATCATAGGTGAACTTGACGTCTTTGGCGGTCAACGGTTTGCCGTCATGGAACTTCACCCCTTCGTGCAACTTGTAGGTATACACCAACCCGTCCTGCGAACGTTCCATGCTATCAGCCAGCGAGAGGGAGAACGAACCATCGAGGTTCAACTCATACATCGAGTCGTATACCAATTCGAAGATCGTGTATGCTTCAGAGAGGATCGCTGCGCCTGGGTTCAGGGTATCGGGGCTGCCCGCCCATCCAATGCGCACTGTGCCGCCACCTCCTCCAGACGGTCCACACGCGGCAAGCAAAAATGCAAGAGCCAGTACCAAAGCAAGGATACGTTTCATGGCTTTCTCCTCCGGTGAAAAGAGTTGGATAGCGACCACTTCAATTATAGTGCAGATACCTTCAATTGCGATAGAATGCAAACATGCGAACCATCCGCGCCTCCGAAATTGGGACCTACCTCTACTGCCGACGTGCCTGGTGGTACCGTAAACAGGGAGTCGAATCCGCCAACCAGACCGAACTGGCCGCCGGCACCGCCCTCCATCGCCAGCACGGACGAACTGTCATCGCCTCGGCTCTCACGCGGACGTTGGGCCTGCTCCTGCTCCTCCTGGCCTTGATCCTCCTCACAGTCTCCCTCGCCAACGCCCTGATCGGATAGTTCGTTGCGGCGGCTCCTCGATCCCGGTCCACAAGGACTCTTCACACGTCCATGCATGCCCGCATAAAAAAGGTCATCAACCAATTCAACAGCCAACAGCCAATAGCCAATAGCTAATAGCTAATAGCTAACCGCTAACCGCCAACAACCAAATGCTCTACCTCTCCCTCTTCCTCCTTCTCCTCGCCCTCTACCTCTTCTGGCAATCCAACCGCCAGCAGAAACAAGCCGGCCTGCCCGGCGGACGCGTCATCTACACCGACACACGCGCCTGGGGCACCCCGCTCGAGGAGCCGCTATTCAACCGTGAGTTGGGCCTGACCGGCAAACCCGATTACCTCGTCCATCAAAATGGACAGATCATCCCGGTCGAGGTCAAGACCGGCCGCACGCCCGAAGCTCCGTACGACTCGCATATTTATCAAGTCGCGGCATATTGCCTGCTCGTCGAAAAGATCTACAAAAAACGTCCGCCCTATGGCATTATCCACTATCCCCAGCGCAACTTCGCCGTGGACTTTACCCCCGCGCTCGAAAGCGCCCTGCTCGACCTGCTGGCCGAGATACGCCGCGATGACAATAGAAAGGAGGTCAACTGTTCGCATGCCGAGCCTGCCCGCTGTGCCCGATGTGGCTTCCGCAAGGCCTGCGACCAAAAACTAGCCTAGTTCGGCGACCCATTTTCACCCATTCTAGCGACTATATTTTCAGAACGTGTGATTTATAATCTCATTATCCAACTCAAAAGGAGAAAATATCATGAATCAAAAAGCGAGCAAGATCTGGTTGTTGCTGGTCACATTAGTGGTCAGCGTCGCGCTTGTGCTGACTGCCTGCACCCCTGCAGGCGATGACCTCTCGGGCGCGGGCGGCGGCGGCACGGTTGACCTTAGCGGCGACCTGCGCGGCAAAGACCTGTCTGGCAAGAACCTGGCCAGCGTCAACCTGAGTGGCCGTGACCTGACCGGTGCCAACCTGACGAGCGCCACCCTCAACCGCGCTACCATCACGACCGCCAAGTTTGACGGCATCAACGGCACCAGCACGGTCTTCACCAGCACCAAGGCCGCCGGCGCTTCCTTTATCGGCGCCACCCTCGAATCGGCAGACTTCAGCAAGGCAGACTTGACCGGCGCGAATTTCTCGGGTGCCAACCTGCGCAACGCCAAGCTGACCGGCGCCACCATGACCAACGTGATCTACACCGACTCCACTGTTTGGCCGACCGGTTTCAACCCCGTCACCGCCGGCGCGAAGATGGCTGCCCAGCCCACTGCCCTCCCCACGGCCACGGCCGTCCCCAGCGCCACCCCTGAATCTGGCGGCAGCGGCGGCACCTCCGGCGGCGTTGACCTGAATGCCAACCTCGCCGGCGCAGACCTGACCGGCCAGAACATCTCCGGCGCGAACTTGAGCGGCCGCAACCTGACTGGCGCCATCCTGACCAACGCCACGGCGAACAACGTCAACTTCAACGCAGCGAACCTTGAAAACGTGAAGATGATCGGCACCAACCTGCAATACTCCTCCTTCATCGGTGCCATCCTCAACGGCGTGGACTTCAGCGGCGCGAACCTGACCGGCGCAACCCTGACCGGCGCTTCCTTCACCGGCGCGACCTACAACGCCTCCACCATCTGGCCTGCTGGTTTCAACCCCGTGGTTGCCGGCCTGACCCTGCTCCCCTAGTTTAGAAATAGTTCTGACAAAAAAAACGGCGCACGAATGTGCGCCGTTTTTGATTCTGCTTCATGACAAATCACCAACTATCCCGCGAAAATAGTATAATTGTTCTATATGTCCGAGCCGTTCCTGCCTCGTCATCCGGTTGTGGCCGTTCATCCAAAAATGCCCGAAGCGCTCGATGAAGCGCAAGGGATTGCCGACTACCTCAAGGAGAAAGGCCTCGAAGCACCCACAGGTTCCCTGTATGATGAGGCCTTGCGCAAGCGCCTCAAAAAGGGAGAGTTCGATCTGCTCATCGCTCTCGGCGGCGATGGGACGATGTTGCGGGCCGGGCACCTGTGTGCCCCCTGGAACGTGCCGATCCTTGGCATCAACCTCGGCCACCTCGGATTCCTCATCCAGGTGGAGCACAAGGATTGCCGAAGGATGATCGACCAGATGTTTAATGGTGAAAGTTGGATGGAATCCCGCATGATGCTGCGCGTGGAACACATGCGCGCCGGAGAAAGCAAGAGCGTGGCGCATGCATTGAACGAGGCCGCCGTCAGCCGCGGACAATACCTGCGCCCGGTTCGACTCTCCGTCAATGTGGATGGCCACTTGCTGACCACCTACGTCGCGGACGGCTTGATCGCCTCCACCCCCACCGGGTCCACGGCGTATGCCCTTGCGGCCGGCGGACCGATCCTGCCGCCAGAGTTGCGCAACATCCTGCTCGTCCCGATCGCCGCGCACCTCTCTGTGGACCGGGCAGTTGTCCTCTCCGAAGGCTCATCCATCAGCATCCTCATCCAGGGCGAAAATTCCGTCCTCAGCGTGGATGGCCAGGAGCCGATCAACCTCGAACCAGATGACCATGTGGATGTGCGCGCTTCGGAATACGTAGCCCGCTTTGTCCGCTTCGGTGACCCGGGGTATTTCTACCGCAACCTCACCGCTCACATGCACCAGAACTCCATCTAAAGACCACCAGCCTTAACACTTCTCAACCCCTTGCCGCCCATGACTGACATCACCCTCAACTGCTACGTCCACCCCAACCGGCCGACCATGCTGCGCTGTAATAACTGCGAGCGGCCGATCTGTGTGTCCTGCGCCATCCGCACACCGACCGGATATCGCTGCAAGGAATGTGTGCAAGGTCAACAGAAAAAGTTTGACACCGCCCTCTGGTCCGATTACGTACTGGCCTTTTTTATCGGCGCCATCGGCTCGGGCATCGCCTCGGTACTGACCCTGGCGATCACTTCCTTCATCTGGGGTTTCTTCGTCATTGGTCTGGCCCCTCTGGCCGGCGTGACCATCGCCAACGTTGCGCGCCGCTTCATAAAAGGGCGTCACTCGCGCTGGCTCAACCTGCTCTTTGGCGTAAGCGTTGTGCTTGGCGCCCTGCCCATCATCCTAGTCATGGGGTTGGGCGGAGTGTTCCTCCTCTTCAGCTACGGCACCGAAAACCTGATGTCCAGCCTGTTCTCTCTGGGCCCCGTGCTCTGGCAGATCGTATACCTTGCCCTCGCGGCTCCTGCAGCCTATTCGCAATTCTCCGGCATTTTCGTTAGAAGATAAATTCATGCTTACCGACCTCCGCATCCAAAACTTTGCCATCATCGACCGCCTTGAACTGCGCTTCTCATCCGGCCTGATCACCCTGACCGGCGAGACCGGCGCGGGTAAGTCCATCATCCTCGACGCGGTCGTCATGCTCATCGGCGGCCGCGCCGACACAACCGTCATCCGCTCCGATTCGGATGCGGCTTTCGTCGAGGGGACGTTCGCCCTCAAGGGATCCGCGAAAGAGGCGGTGACCGAGATCCTCGAACGCGAAGAGTTGATGGATGACCCGAACCACGTCACACTGACGCGTGAACTCCGCCGCGAGGGACGCTCCATCGCCCGCCTCAATGGCCGGACCGTGAACCTGTCCCTGCTTCGCGAAGTGGGTGCCCGACTGATCGATATCCACGGGCAATCCGAACACTTGTCCCTGCTCGACCCGCGCGCGCACCTCGGCCTGCTCGACCGCTACTCCGACGTCGCCCCCCTGCTCGCCGACTATCGCAAGACCTATCACTCCATCCTCGACCTGCGCCGCGAACTTGCGGACCTGCGCGCCGCCCAGGCTGACTCCAACCGCCGCACCGATATGCTCACCTTCGCCGCCGAGGAGATCGAAGCCGCGAAATTGAAAAAAGGGGAGGATGAGGAACTGCGCAAGGAACGCGACCGTCTCGCCAATGCCGAGTCGCTGGCCCAACATGCGCAGGAAGCCATCGCCCTGCTGGACGAATCCACACCCGATGCCTCCGCCGCCTCAGACTTGCTCGGGCAGGCATCGCAGGCGTTGTATGTGCTTGCCAAGACCGATCCATCCAGAGCAGACCTGGCCGAGCGTGCCAACCTGATGCTCGAAAACCTGACCGACCTGACCAGCGACCTGCGCGACTACCTCGAAGAGATCGAGTTCAACCCGAAGCGCCTCGACTTTGTGGAGGAGCGCCTCAACCTCATCTTCCAGCTCACGCGGAAATATGGCGGCAACATCGAGGCTGTGATCCAATACGGTGCCGAAGCGCGCAAACAACTCGAGACGATCAATAACGCTGGCGAGCGCATCGAAACGTTGGTGTTGCAGGAATCAAAACTACTCGACAAACTCGCCGCGCAAGCCATCAAACTTTCCGACAAACGCAAGCAAGCCGCAGAGAAGTTGAGCCGCGGCATTGAAACCGAGCTCGACGATCTGAAGATGGCTGCTGCCCGCTTCGGCGTGGACTTCCAGGTGAAGCCCGACCCGAATGGTCTCCCCCTCCCCGACGGGACACGCGCCGCCTTCGACCAGAACGGATTCGACCGCGTCGAATTCATGGTCGCGCCGAATCCCGGCGAGGGACTCAAACCGCTGGCAAAGATCGCCTCCGGCGGCGAGACCTCACGTCTCATGCTCGGCCTCAAGAACATCCTCGCCCGCGCAGACGAGGTGCCCAGCCTCATCTTCGATGAAATTGACCAGGGTATTGGCGGGCGTGTCGGCATGATCGTGGGTTACAAACTCTGGCAGTTGGCGCGCAACCACCAGGTCTTCTGCGTCACCCACCTGCCGCAGTTGGCCGCCTTTGGCGAACAGCACTATCAAGTGCAGAAACAGGTTCAAAAGAACCGCACCCTCACCCGCGTGGAAAAACTGGACGGCGAACCGCGCCTGCTCGAACTCGCCCAAATGCTCGGCGAGGTCGGCGAAGGGACTCTCCAGTCCGCGAATGAGATTTTGCAGACGGCGCGGCAGATGATGAAGGAAAGCAAGAAATAACTTGATTGAAGGAAGGGACTATCATGGAAGAAGAGGATGTATTCACCCCTAAGCACGAACGGCTTTCGACTATTTCGTATTGGGCCAACATTGCATCCCGCTGGGTATTGACCCTCTCGATTGCATACGCAATCCTGATTGCGCTGACAGACTACATTCAGACAACCCAGAGTCAAGCGAACATTGGATTTGCCCCGTTTGGCCCATCATCAGTTGTGGGATATGATATTTTGCCATACATCTCGATAATTTTCAGCTTGTTATATAGCATCATGAAGGGCATCGTTTATTATCTCGCCTTGAAAGGCATCTCGCTTGGCCTCGACATGATCATTGAAACCGACATTAATTATCGCTCCAAAGGGATGGAGGAAAATAAAAATGAGTAACGATCTACGCCAGCAAGTTTATCAACGCATGAACGTCAAGGCTACCGAGGAACTCCTTGAAATATGGAAGAAAAATAACCACGCCGAGTGGACCGATCAAGCCTTCGATGTCGTGCGGGAAATTTTAGAGGGTAGGATTGGCGAACTTCCCCCTCAAGGTAGCGCAATATTTTCCACGGAAGAGGAAATGGAAGCGGAAACCGAAACTGGAGAAGATGTCGAATTAGATTTGGAAGATTGGGAAGCAAAGCTGGTGGATAGTGATAGTCAACCCACTTTCTATGACACATTGGAAGTGATCGAACTCCGAAGGAACATCAACAGGATGGCTAGAGTGATCGTCATTCTTAGCATCTTGTGGGCAATATTTTACTATCCAACGATGCAATCGCTAATTAGAGGGTATTTTCCAACCAACGACCATATAATTACCGCCTTTGTGGCGAGTATTGTGGCGATTGCAATAGGCGTGGGGCTTAACATTATCTTCATGTACTATCCCTTGAAAGCCCTCGCCCACATCTTGCGAATCCTCATGGAAATGGAATTCAACAGTCGCAAGT
>CAYNQA010000009.1:10250-11820 GCA_964399225.1 uncultured Anaerolineaceae bacterium | reverse complement strand
CCCCAAATGCGACAAGGATATTTTTCTTGGCATGAGTATCAACTCTGTCGCATTTGGGGAGGGTGCCGAAGGCGGGTGGGGCACCTTGTCACCTTATCAGATTATTTTCATCCTTATTCCGTATAATTCTACATAATCTACATTGACCCGTCCCCCGGTCTACATACAATCGGCCATTGTCTCCTTGGTAAACAAGCATTTCACATCATTAAGAAGCGATCTGCGAAATCTGTCTAATCTGCGGATAAATTTACATCCACCATGCTCATCAAACGTCTCCAACTCGGCCTCCTCCACACCGCTGTCGCGATGACCCTCGTCCCGATCAACAGCACGCTCAACCGCGTCATGATCCACGAACTGGGCCTCTCCAAGACCCTCGTCACCCTGCTGGCGATCTCGCCCTACCTGCTCTCCCCGATCCAGATTGCCATCGGCGCATTCTCCGACCGTCACCCCGTCCTCGGGTACCGCCGCACACCCTACATTCTCCTCGGCCTGCTGCTCTGTGTTGTGGGTGTCACCGTCTCGCCGCAGGTGGCCATCCTCATCAGCGAAAACTTTGCCCTCGGCATCCTCGTCGGCTTGCTGGCCTTCGGCGCATGGGGCATGGGCTACAACCTCTCCGCCGTGTCCTACCTTGCCCTCGCCTCCGAACTCTCCGGCGAAAAGGGACGCAGCCGCACGGTGGCCGTCATGTTCACCATGATGATCCTCGGACTGATCGCGACGGGCATAACGCTCAGCCGCCTCGTTCCGACATACACGCCGGAGATTCTGACCCGCGCCTTCAACCTCGTCGCCGCCTCCGCCCTGACGTTGGGCCTGCTCGGCCTCATCAAGCTGGAACCTCGGGCAAGCCAGACTGCGGCCTTCAGGCCGCCCTCCGAAAATTACACCGTCAAACAGATGACCGCCGCCATCCGGGCCAACCCCGTTGCGCGTGTCTTCTTCGTTTACCTGCTCCTGCTCCTCGCCGCCCTGCTCGGTCAGGACGTGCTGCTCGAACCGTTTGGCGCCCAAGCCTTCGGCATGACCATCGAGCAGACTTCGCGATTCGTCTCCATCATGGGCACATTCACCCTGCTGGCCTTTGCCCTCGCAGGTATTTTGGAGGGACGCGTCGCCAAGCGCATCCTCGCGCAAGTTGGCAACATCACCGCGTTGGCAGGCTTCCTCACCATCCTCACCAGCGGACTTCTGCATTCAAGCAGCATCTTCTACGTTGGCCTCGTACTGCTCGGCTTCGGCACCGGTCTCTCCACCGTTGCCAACCTATCTTTGATGTTCGACTTGACCGTCCCCGAACAGGTCGGACTCTACATCGGCGCGTGGGGCTTCTCGAACGGACTCTCGCGCCTCGTCGGCCTCTTCCTGGCCGGCATCGTCGCGGACCTGGGCACACAGGTCACAGGTTCGGCCATGAACGGCTACCTGATCGTCTTCGGCATCGAATCGTTGATGTTGTTCATCGCCGCCCTGCTGCTCTCGCGCATCGACGTGGCATCTTTCCACCGTCGCGCCAACGAACCGACCTTCGAAGAAAAACTTGCCCTCGCATCTGACTGAT
>CAYNQA010000009.1:0-10150 GCA_964399225.1 uncultured Anaerolineaceae bacterium | reverse complement strand
TCCACCGTGCGCTTATGGACCGACAAAGGCATCCTGCCGGCACATCGCACACCGGGCGGGCATCGCCGCTACAAACGCACCGACGTGGAACTCTGGGCCGAGCACGCCCGCCGTGGCGGTCTCGAACCGGAAGCGATGATGCAATCCGCTGTCCGCAATGTGCGGATGCGCATCGCCGAGGGCAAGCTCGAGGCCGAACCGTGGTATCAAAAACTCGACGTGGACGCCCGTTCGCAGTACCGCAAGAGCGCGCACATCCTCTTCCAGGGCCTGATGAATTTCATCGCCGCACAGGGACAAGACACCAGTTCGGAGGCACATTCCATCGGTTACGAATATGCCTCCCGTGCGCATCGCTACGAACTCAGTTACGTGGAAGCGGCGCAGGCCTTCCTGTTCTTCCGCAACACGCTGATCGAATCGGTCGCATCGGCCTACCGCGAAGCCAACGTCCCGTTCGATGAGGCGCTCCATCGCATGCACGCCTTCACCGACGAGATCCTGGTCAGCCTTCTTCAAACCTATCAATCACTCGAAAAAGCCAACCCTTAAGGTTGGCTTTTATTTTGTCAAATCACGGCCAGACGCGGCGGGCATCAAGCCCCAACCGACAAGGCCGTAATAAAAACTTCAGGAGTCCCGCAATGCAAAACATCACGCACTACATCCCGATCTTCACCACCGCCTTCTCGGTCTTCTTCTTCGTCCAGTTGTACCGTCACTGGCAGCGCAAACCCGACGCAAAATATCTGATGTGGTGGACCATCGGCGTCTTCTTCTTTGGCCTCGGCACCCTGACCGAGTCGATCAACGCGCTCATCGGCTGGAGCGTGGCCAACATGAAAGCCTGGTACATCGCGGGCGCACTGCTCGGCGCGTTCCCGCTTGCGCAAGGCACGGTATACCTGCTCCTCAAAAAGAAAACTGCCGACATCCTCTCATGGTTCTTCATTGTTTACATCGCCGTTGCATCCGTTGCCATTGCCCTCGCCCCGGTGGATATGTCTCTCGTTAACCCGAACACTCTGACCGGCAAAGTCATGACGTGGACCTGGGCGCGCCTGTTCTCGATCCTGCCGAACATGTATGCGCTGGTCTTCCTCGTCGGCGGCGCTTCGTGGTCTGCGATCCAGTATGCGAAGAAACAGAACAGCGGCAGCCGCGTGCTCGGCAACTGGCTGATCGCCATCGGCGCCCTCCTGCCCGGCATCGGCGGCTCATTCACCCGCTTTGGCCATGTGGAGGTGCTCTTCGTCACCGAATTCATCGGCCTTGTGCTCATCTGGGCTGGCTATCGCGCCATGACCGTGAAGGTGACCGAATCCATTCACGCGGTACAACAAGCCGGGGATTAACTAAATCCCCAGTAACAAATCAGAACCCAGGTTGCTATCAGAAACCTGGGTTCTCTCGTATAATCATCCCATGCTTCTCGATCTCCCCCTCATCCTTGAAACACGCAGAAATCACGCTCTCGAACATGCCACACTCCACGTTCTGGCGCGCACACAGCACATCCCCATGGCCGGACATTCCAACCCGACCGGCTTCTTCATCCTCGCCGACGTCCCCGCCGAAACATTGACCGCCGCCATCCTCGAAGCGCAGACTCGACTCAACGCCGGCGAACACAACCTCGCCATCCACCCCGGCTGCGGAACCAACCTCGCCACCAACGTCGTTCTCGCCTCGACCTTTGCCTGGCTGCCCCTTCGCGGGCGGAAGTCTACGCTCGGGCGTCTCGCCCTGCTCCCCTTCGCCTTGCTCTTCGCCGCACTCGGATTCGCCATCGCCCGCCAACTCGGACCGTCGCTCCAGCAACACGTCACCACCGAGGCGCGGCTGGGGAATATGCAGGTGACTGAAGTGCGCTTCATCCGCAAGGGCGTGCATCGCGTGATAACAAAGTGACGTACATAGGTAAACAGGTACACAAGTAAACACGTACACAGGTCACTGCGAGCATGAAATGTGGAACCTGACACCTCGACACCCGACACTCTGACACCTTCCTAATGCCCACCCTCCTCCTCTACGGCTCAGACGAATTGGCCATCACACGCCGGCTCAACGAGATCGCATCGAAGACCGACAAAGACGGGATGAACACATCCCGCTTCGAATCGCGCCTGACCAACGATGAAGAGTTGAACAACGCCGTCAACTCGATGCCATTTTTGGCGGAGAAGCGACTGGTGATTCTCACCCACCCTTCGCAAAAATATTCCACGCCCGATGCGCGCAAGAAGTTCATGGCTTTCCTTGAGAACGTGCCATCCACCACCCTGCTGGTGATGAACGAAAGCATTGACACTCCCAAAGAAGCGGAGAAGCACTGGTTGGTGAAGTGGGCCGGCAAGACCGAAGGAGTCAAAGCCGAGCCGCACTTTGCCCCGCGCGCCAAAGAGATGACCGGCTGGATCGCCAACGAGACCAAGCGCCAGAACGGCGACATCCATCCTGCTGCGGCGGCGAAACTGGCCGAAATGGTTGGCGAGGACCCGCGGCAGGCTGCGCAAGAGATCGCCAAATTGCTGACCTACGTCAACTGGGCGCGTCAGATCACGGTCCAGGATGTGGAGGCGGTCAGCGTCAACACCGCCGAAGTGGACATCTTCGCATTTGTGGACAGTCTCGCTTCGGGCGATGGGAAAAAGTCGCAGTCCATGCTGCACAAGATGCTCGAAGATGAGGATGCGTTCGCCATCTTCCCGATGATCATTCGCCAGTTCCGTTTGCTGATTCAGGCGCGCGAGATCGTGGACCAGCGCGGGATGGTGCAGGATGTGATCGAAGCCCTGCACGTGCATCCGTTCGTGGCAGAGAAGATGTTCAAGCAGGCCAACCGCTTCCCCATGAAAAGCCTGGAGGCGATTTACCGCCGCCTGCTCAAAATGGATGAGGCCGCCAAGACCAGCGCCATGCCGCTGGACCTGTCACTGGAAATGTTCGTGGTGGAATTGACAAAGTAAAACTCCGAGACTTTCGTCTCGGAGTTCTTATTTCTGGACGCGGATCACTCTGATTGGATGGGGAAAAAAGAATCCGTGTTATCCGTGACATGGTGTCCTAATGGTAAATCCATGTCCAAAAGAAATTTGAATCTTATGGCACAAACTGCTGAATGAAATCGGGTAGAGTGCTCAGGCCACCTATCAGCATGAGCAGCGCGAATAAGAAGAATGGGCATAAACAAATTAAGTTCAAAGCCAGACCCGCGATGGCAAGATTGCGTCGTGGGTCTTTATTTTGTATGGCTCGAATACCAAGAAGCAAACCACCACTTCCAACAAGAACAGTGATCGTGCTAAGTACAAGCGGCCCGCCGAGGAAAATGGCATATCCAGACGTTTCATCGAGCAGGTTTTGCTCGGCCAGAATGCCGGGGATGAGCACGAACAAGCACCACATCACCCACAGGATCAGGCCAAAGACGAGGGAGAGAACAGCAAGGCGGGAGGGTTTGGGAGAAGTTGTCATGGAGATACTCCTAAGGTTAAGATTGGTATTAACTCACGCTTTCAAAATGTGCATTTGTTCGAGGTTGACTTGGGGACAAAATACCCGCACATTCTCCTCCACCTTCCGCAAGTGACCTTCCACTTCTTCCGGCGAGACTCCCGCGGGGGCATACGCCACATAAAGCGCATGCGTCGTGGACGGAGTGATCGGCGAGACGTTATCCTGCCCGTAGAGGATCGAGCAGACCACGCCTGTCGCGTCGCGCATGACCATGTCGCCGGGGTCGATCGCTTTGGGCGCGCCGTTCATGCGGATCATTACGTCGCCGGGACGGGAGATGTCCATGACGACGGGCGGGACGAGTTTTGCCACGTCATGCCCGGCGGTGAGGATCAGCGACTCCACCTCGGCCATGAAGTTCGAGTCCACGAGCGGGGAGACATCGGGCAGGGACTTGGACTTCAACACGATCGACTCGAGTTGGAGCAGAACGTGATAGGTCTTCTCGAAGCGTTTGTAATACTTGTTGTACGCGGCCATCGTGGGCAGGGCAAGGAAGTCTGCGCGGGCCGAGCCGCTGAACCGTCGGCGCAGAAGCGATTCGATGTCGCGTTTGCGCTCAGCGAGGGCCGGGGACGGTTGGGTGTTATCCACGCCGGAGAGTTCGAGCAGTCCGATTATCGCGCCGGGGTGGGTAATACGCCAGTCTTGGGTGTCAGAAATGGTGAGCATGGTCTCCGAAATATTAACGTAACTCTAAAAGTATAGCACGCTTGGCCGCGGGTCAATTGCGTTACAATTTACGCATGACCAACCTTACCCGTAGAGACATTCTTAAACTTGGCGGCGCCGGGCTGTTGGCCCTGGCCGTTTCGAACCTGCGGCTCGAAGAAGCCGAGGCGCTTGAATCACGCGCCTCGTTTCAGGGACGTGCCACATTCAGCGGCGTGTCCGTGTACGATGCGCCTTCCTTCAAGGCGAACAAGCAACCCAAACTTCTCGGCAAAGATGAAGTGGTGGATGTGCTTGCGCACGCGATCGGCGACGGCGAATATAACCGCGTGTGGTATCGCTTCGATCGCGGCTATACCTACTCGGGCTGGCTGCAACCCGTGCAGACAAAGACCCAAACGCCGGTCACGAACATGGCACGCAAGAATATGCTCGGTGAGATCACCGTGCCGTTCACCGATCCGCGCCGGTTCGCCACCAAGACCGCCGACCGTTCGTATCGAATGTATTACGGTTCCACATTTTGGGTCAATGGTGTCTTTCCGAACGAAGATGAGGGGACGGTCTGGTATCAGGTGTATAACAAGCTTTACAACCTGAACGTGTATGTGAATGCGACGGATATGCGCCTCATCACCGACGACGAGCTGGCTCCTCTTTCGCCGAACGTTCCTGACTCCCAAAAGTTCATCCACGTGGACCTACGCACGCAATACGTCACTTGCTTCGAGGGCGAGAAGATGGTCTACCGTTCGCGTTGTTCCAGCGGCGCCGGGCCCAAGACCCCGCTCGGCAACTTCCTGACGTATCACAAAGGCCCATCCATTCATATGACCAATCAAGGCGACGCGGTGCAGAACATCTACGACCTGCCCGGGGTTCCGTGGTGCACGTTCTTCACGGGAAACGGTGAGGCCTTCCACGGCACCTACTGGCACAATGACTTCGGCAAGCCGCGCAGTCATGGCTGTTTGAACCTGCCCAATGCCGCCGCGAAATTCATCTATCGCTGGACCACACCCACTGTCCCGCCGGAGACGGAGTATTTCTACCAGCCAAAGACCGGGACATCGGTGACGATCGTTCGACCGGAGGATTGAACAAACCATGCACTCCGCTTTTCTCCACAATCAATATGTCCTGCGCCGCCAGGTCTTTGCACTGACCGGTCGGTTCCGCGTCTATGACGCTTCGGAAAACCTGTTGTTATTCAGCGAGCAGAAAATGTTCCGCCTGCGCGAAGACATCCGCGTGTATGCGGATGAAAGCAAAACGCAGGAGCTCCTGATCATCCAGGCCCGCAGCATCATAGACTTCTCTGCCGCCTACGATGTGATCGATGCCATGACGGGCGAAAAAGTGGGGACGCTGCGCCGCAAAGGCTGGCGCTCCATGTTCCGCGACGAATGGGAAGTCCTCGACGCGGGCGATCAACTGCGCGGCATGCTTTTTGAAGACTCGATTCAACTAGCCCTCTTGCGCCGTCTCCTGCTCGGTTCGCTCCTCCCGCAAAACTACGACCTGACCATTGGCGAGACTCGCGTCGCAGACCTGCGTCAGCGTTTTAATCTCTTGCGCTACGAACTCGACCTGGATTTCTCGATGGATCCTGCGCGTTCGCTCGACCGTCGTCTCGGCATTGCAGCGGGCATCCTGCTCGCAACGGTCGAGGGAAGGCAGAGCGATTAATGCCGAAACAACCTCTTTTCGCCGGGCTCGTCTTCGATGAAACAGGCAGGCCGGCAGAAACAGCCTACGTGGGCGAAGATCCCTGCTACGTTATCGATGACGCGGGATTTCGCCGCCACATCCCCTCCGAGCAGGTGGACCGCGCCGTGCTTGCCAACATGCAGGAACTGATCAAAGGCAGCGAGGACCTGGTCAGCGAGCAGGCGGCGAAAATGATGGGGCAGGATGACCCATTCAGCGTGGCGGCCCTTGCCACCCAGCTCAAGAACATGGACAAGCAGTTCGACCAGATGCTGCAAGTCGGTCTGCCCGAAGACACGCGCGCCTACCTCGGCATGATGGGCTTCAAAGTCATCATCAATTATCACGGCGATGTAATCAGTGTGGAACAACCCGGCGTCGCCAGTGATGATAGAGAAGACTGAAAATAACATTTAAATTCGGATAATCTATATCGTAACAGTATTTGACAAAGTATTCGAGGGGGGGGTAGGATGTTCTATGGGCGGTAGGCCAATCAAAATTATGGAGGATGATTATGAAAAAGAACGTAAAAAGATTCCTGTTTGTAATGATCGCTGTTGTAGTAATGTATCCCACTTCCTGGGCGGTGGCACAGACGCCCAATTCACTGCGATCTGCAAATGCCTCATCAGTAGGTGACATACCATCGAATGAAACCTCGCAATGCGATCCCGACCTTGTCGATCTTCCCGGTATGCCTACGAGGGATTATGACCCAGAAGATCCAAACATACCCTGTACTCAAGAACTATATTATTTCTCTAGCGATGAATATGCACCTGAGCCTCAGTCTGTTGCGAAAAACATCACCTGTGGTGTCGTTTGGAAAAACAAATTTGGAACTGTAGTTGCAAAATTATGGGAAAATGTAAATGTGACTTGGAAAAGTACATCATGGGAGTTTTCTGCTACTCGAGGCACATGGGTATTGAATTCCGCTTATGGGTGGGCGGCCTTAAGTGGTCCAACTCCTTCGAGTGGAAGTGGTGGCTATGGACAAACGCAGTCCATAGTTACTAGAGGCACTGTCAAATATCTCGGAGGATGGTGGTACGCAAGATCAGTTTAGGTCTCAGTGTCGGGCAAGCAGGATCAACCATATTGGTCTTGCAACGTGCAATAAAAGATTCAGTTTGCGCTTTGTTCACCTATCGCCCCGATCTTGTCCAAGGAGAAAAACATGTTGCAAAGAAGTTTGGAATCCAGAAATGGCCAATTATTCATAGTTTGGATGTTCGGTACAGCGATCGGATGGGGGGTGATTGTTTATCCAGCACTAACACTTCGAGATCAGTTACTTGCTTCGTGGTCAACATTACTTGGAATCGCGTGGCACCTTTTCATCCCATCACTCTTCTTGGGGTTGATTGTGGGCACCCTCCAATATTTTGCCATGCGGTCCAAAATGAGGATTTCGATACGCTGGATTATTTTTTCGACGTTTGGATACGCTCTTGGAACACCAATTGCTTTTCTTCTGTCAGCCGCAATCTTGGGCCTCACGTTTCCCGAGATCTATACAGGGAACGGAAATGCATTTTCCGCCATGCCAGTGGATACAACCATGTTCCTTTGTGGTGGAGTACTCGGATTATTTCAAGCAACTGAGTTGAAAAAATATTTTGTTATGTATCGGCCTAGAGATACAGCATTATGGGTATTAGGTTCAGCCTTAGGGTGGGGGCTTGGTTTTTTCTCAATCGGATATGCTTGGGCTATAGGCTTACCTGTGTTTATGCAGAGTGGCGTCGCTGGACTTGTAATAGGTTTAGTTACGGGAGGAATTTTACTTTTACAACTTGCACAAACGAGAAAATGAGTTGGGAAATAGCCCCACGAGCCTCGACAGCAAAACTGCCGAGGCTTTTTTCTTGACAAGAGAACTTAAGAGCATTACCTTACACCAATCTCCGATAAGGATTTCAAATGCCAGAGAATCAAGCCCAATCATCACAAACGTCTCTCCATCAACTTCCCCGCAACGTATGGATCGTCACGGCCACATCTCTGCTCACGGACATCTCGTCCGAGATGATCGTCTACCTGGTCCCGCTTTTTCTCTCCAACGTGCTCGGCGTGCGCACAGCCATCATCGGCCTGATTGACGGCGTCGCCGAGACGACGGCCTCGCTCCTCAAAATTTATTCAGGCGCGCTCAGCGACAAACTCGGCAAACGCAAATGGCTGACCGTCGCGGGCTACTCGCTCTCGACCATCGCCAAGCCATTTCTCTACATCGCCAACGCGTGGGGCTGGGTGCTCGGCGTCCGTTTTGCGGACCGCGTCGGCAAGGGGATTCGCACCGCGCCACGCGACGCGCTCGTGGCCGACTCGATCGAGCCCGGTCAACGCGGACTGGCGTTCGGTCTCCATCGTGCGGGCGATACGCTCGGAGCCTTTATCGGACTCGGCTTGGCCGCCCTCATCGTTTGGCTGAACCAATCCCAAGCCGAGGCGCTGACGCGCAACACATTCCAGATCGCGATTCTCTTCAGCATCGTTCCTGCTGTGCTGGCGGTCATCGTGCTCGCCCTCGGCGCGCGCGACGTGGCGAAGGCCAACCCGTCGGCGCGTCCCACCCTCTCCCTCGCGGGGTTCGACTCGCGCTTCAAAACCTTCCTGCTCATCGTCGTGCTCTTCACCCTCGGCAACTCGTCCGACTCGTTCATCGTCCTGCGCGGACAGGAGCGCGGATTGAACGTGTTGCAAGTGATGCTGATGGTGATGACGTTCAACTTCATCTACGCGATCCTCGCCGGTCCACTCGGCGCGCTCTCCGACAAGATCGGCCGCCGCCGACTCATCCTGTTCGGGTGGCTGGCATACGGATTGGTTTACCTCGGTTTCGCCTTCTCGCAGACGGGCTGGCAGGTGTGGGCGCTCTTTGGTCTCTATGGCATCTACTATGCCGCCACCGAGGGCGTGGCCAAAGCCCTGATCGCGGACCTCGTCCCCGAATCCCAGCGCGGGACGGCTTATGGTCTCTACGCCGCGGCCGTGGGACTCACTGCGCTTCCCGCCTCCCTCATAGCGGGTCTGCTCTGGCAGGGGCTGGGGTCATGGACCGGGTTTGGCGCATCCGCTCCGTTCATGTTCGGAGCCGCCATGTCCCTGCTGGCGATGATTTTGTTTTGGAGGCTGGTCAAGGCCTGAGCGGGAGACAAGTCCGTGGGGTACAATGTCGGCTTATGAAACCCGGCGACCTCATTCACGTCCGCGCCTGCAAAGCGGATGGGACCGTTTATCGCAGTTGGCACACGACCGTTGAATCTGTGGACACGGATTTGATCGTCACGATTTCCGCGCCCGGGGGCTATGTCTTCGACCTGGTGCGGGGGCACTATTACACAGAACATACTCTTCGTTCCTATTACTGGCTCGCCAAGGACTACAACCTGATCGAGGTCTTTGACGCAAATGGACAGCTGGAGATGGTCTATCTCAACATCGCTTCGCCGCCGCGTTTCGACTCAGACGGGATGAGTTTTACCGACCACGAGTTAGATGTATCCAGGCGGCTCCCCCATGCGGCGCAGTTGGTGGACGAGGATGAATTCGCCGAAGCGGCGATCAAATATCGCTACACTGAAGCATTCAAAGGCAGAATGTATGCCGCCGCGATTGAGGCGATCAAACTGGCAGAGCGTTGGACGGCGCGGCCTTTCCCAAAATTTGGAGAGAAGCATGAATAAGAAAAAGATCGTGTTCGTCGGTGCGGGGATGATGGCGGAAGCCATGATCGGGGGGCTGGTCAAAAATAAACTCGCGCGGCCCGAAGACATCACTGGGACGGGACCGCGTGAAGAGCGCGGCGCGGAGTTGCACAAGAAATATGGGATCAAAACCAGCGTTGACAACAACTCTGCCATCCCCGAAGCGGACGTGGTCGTGTTGTCCGTCAAGCCGCAGAGGTTGACGGAGGTGATGAAGGGCCTCAAGGGAGTCCGAAGCGACGCGCTGGTGTTGTCGGTCATCGCGGGCGCGAGCATGAAGAAGCTCAGCGCGGGGCTGAAACACAAGGCCATCATCCGCTCGATGCCGAACACGCCTGGTCAGATCGGCGAGGGAATCACGGTCTGGGTCGCGTCGAAAGAGACGACCGACGAGCAGAAGGAAATGGCGCGCGCTATTCTCGGCGCGTTGGGCGAGGAAGTCTTCGTGGAGGACGAGAATTATCTCGACATGGCGACCGCGCTCTCGGGCAATGGTCCCGCCTACGTGTTCCTCTTCACCGAAGCGCTGA
>CAYNQA010000008.1:18011-24117 GCA_964399225.1 uncultured Anaerolineaceae bacterium | reverse complement strand
ACCTGCCCGCCGATCTGAAGGCGCAGTTCTCTGACATCCTCGACCGCGGTGTTGCTGAGACCGACCCGGCTGCCCGCCAGACGATCTACGAAGAGGCTAATGCTCTGTACTACGATCAGGTCCCGACCATCCTGCTCGCCACGGCTACCAGCCATGGCTTCGAGCAGCGCTGGGTACAGGGTGTGATCCTCAACCAGATCTTCCCCGGCTTCTACTACTACACCATGTACAAGAACTAGTAATAGTTCTGTAGATCAGCCAAATTTTCCGGGGGCCCGGTAACGGGCCCCCGGAAACTCACAGACGTGCAATTTGTAATGTGCCAGAGAGCAGTTTCTTTTCTGACCCGTTCCAGATTTCAAGTCTGACACAAAAGACACGAGGTGTTGCATGCTGACGTATATCATTCGCCGTTTAATGCTTGTGCCCATTCTTCTGCTGGGCGTCACCATCCTGATCTTTGGGATGTTGCAGTTCCTGTCCCCGGATGAGCGCGTATCGTTATATATTCGCGGTGATCCCAAATCTGACAAACAAGTGCAAGCCTATATCAAGAAGTATTGTCTTGATTGCCCGATCTATATCCAGTATAAAAACTGGCTCCTCGGTGGCAAGGACGAAGTGACCGGCGAACAGGAAGGCGGCATCCTTTACGGCAATTTTGGCTGGTCCAAGACCAGTTCTCAGCCTGTCGCTCAGTTGATCGGCCGCCGCTTCCCGAACACCCTCGACCTGACCGTCTGGGCAGTTGGCCCGGTGATCCTTGTCGGTATCTGGTTGGGTGTTCAGGCTGCGGTTCACCATAATGGTTTTATTGACCAGGCCGCACGTGTATTCAGCATTGTGGGCACATCCTTCCCCACCTTTGTGTTCGGCCTGCTGGTGCTGATGCTTTTCTATGCCAACCTGCAGTGGTTCCCGCCCGGACGTCTGACTGACGAGTTCAATCAGGTTGTGAACTCTGATTCCTTCCGTCACTACACAACCCTGCTCACCTTCGATGCCATTCTCAACGGCCGCTTCGATATCTTCCTTGATGCGCTGCGCCACATGTTCCTGCCCATCCTGACCCTTTCCTACATCAGCTGGGCCACCTTCCTTCGCGTGACACGCGGCTCCATGCTCGAAACCTTGCGCCAGGAATATGTGACCACGGCTCGTGCCAAGGGTCTGCCCGAGAAGGACGTCATCTACAAGCACGCACAGCCCAATGCCATGCTCCCCGTCGTTACCCTGGCCGGTTTCACCGTGGTCGGTTTGATGGGCGGCGTGATCATCACCGAGACAGTCTTTGATTACCCCGGCATCGGCTCGGCTGCTGCGGCGGCCTCAGCCCAATTGGATGTGATCACCACCCTCGGATTCGCCCTCTTCAACGGCTTCATCCTCATTGTAGCCAATCTCGTCGTTGATATCCTTTACGCGGTCGTCGACCCGCGCGTACGCCTCTCTTAGGAGTTCTCATGGCACAAGTATCCCCCTCTGGCGATAATGAACTGCTTGGTACCGCGGTTGCCCTCCGCAAGATTGGCCGCCTTGAACGTTTTCTTGGCCCCGATAACTACCGTGTCATGCAGGGCTTGTTCAAAACGCCCGCATCGATCACAGGTTTCTCGTTGATCGTCTTCTTTTCACTCATTGCCCTGTTCGCCCCCGTTTTAGCGCCGCCGGTCACACCCAATGACCCCTACAAGATTCCGCGTGATGGCTTCAAATCCCAGCCGCGCGAACCAGGCGCAGAATGGACCAAGAATGTCCTGCCCGAGGTCCCATTCTGGTACAAGCCCATTACCGGCAATGAAAAGTGGGTGCATCTCTTTGGTACCGCCCAGGGACAGTACGATATCTACTATGGTGTGATCTGGGGAACCCGCACCGCATTCAAAGCCGGCCTGATCGTGGTCATTTCCACCCTCCTGCTCGGCGTTGTGGTCGGTTCGGTCTCCGCCTACTACGGCGGATGGGTTGATAACCTCATGATGCGCATCGTGGACATTCTCCTCGTTTTGCCAGGCTTGATGGCCACCCTGATTCTCGCTGCCGTGCTCACCCCCGTGATCGGAAGGAGTACCCTGCCAGTGATGATCTCACTGGTGGCGTTTGGCTGGCTCGGCTATTCCCGCATCATTCGCGGCGACATCCTCTCCGTCAAGGAGCGTGATTATGTGATGGCCGCTCGCGTGCTCGGTGTGAAAGACAGCCGCATCCTCTTCCGCCACATCATCCCGAACGCCATCTTCCCCACCCTCGTGCTTGCCTCCCTCGGCATCGGTGATGTGGTGCTCTCCTTCGCGGCGCTCTCCTTCCTCGGTATCGGCGTCGACGTTGGTTACGCTGACTGGGGTCAGGTGTTGGCCTTCGCCCGCAACTGGATCACCAGCCTGAATGAATACTGGTACATCATCGTCTACCCCGGCGTGACCCTCGTGCTCTTCGTCATGGGTTGGAACCTGCTCGGTGACGCCCTGCGCGACGTGCTCGACCCCCGCCTGCGCGGAAAGATCTAAACAAAGTTCTCCTGCCCAAACAGCCCCGCCAAACGCGGGGCTGTTTTTTTGATGGAACAAAACAGACGGAATGTGCGACAATGATTTACAGACCATTTACATGTCTGCAAAACCGCATTAACCGCGCGTATGAACACCAGGTAAATCCACTTACTTTTGCCTGGAAACCTCCGAATCCTATGACGATTAACTTCTGATAGACTTTGAGAGACTCCGCAAGGCGGACGGGACTATCCTGTCCGAAATTTTGCACGAGGAGAATTTCATGAAAGCCAACCCCAACCGCCTTTGGTTCGTTGCCATCTTCCTTGGCTGGTCATTCGACTTCCTCTTTTGGGAACACGAGCCTGGACTGAACTTTGCCCTGTATATCCTGCTCTGCCTCGCGGGCGGACTGTACCTGCTGGTGGGCGAGGAAAAAGCCAGGCCATCACGTGGAGCGATTCTGCTGTTGATCCCCATCCTGTTCTTTGCGGCTGTCACCTTCCTGCGCGCCGAGCCGTTGACCACCTTCCTTGCTCATTTCCTGACCCTCTTCCTGTTGGGCGTCTTTGCCTTCACCTATCTTGGCGGGCGCTGGATGTTCTACAGCATCTGGGATTACGTTTTGGGATTTTTGAAGTTGGGCGGCAACATGCTCGTCAAACCGCTGACGTTCGGAGCAGAGGTCCGCAAGGAACGCGCCGATCGTGGCGAGCAGGCGAAGCGCTCTGCATGGCCGGTTGTCCGCGGCTTGCTGATCGCACTGCCCATCGTCGCCATCTTTGCCTCGCTTCTGGCCTCGGCCGATGCCGTTTTCAGCCAGCGTCTCGAAGATCTGCTCGATGCGCTTAACCTGGATAACATCCCCGAATACATTTTTCGTCTCTCCTACATTTTGATCTTCGGTTATCTGTTTGCAGGCATTTTCCTGCACGCGGCCACCCAGTCGAAGGAAGAGAATGTGATCGGCGAGCAAAAATCTCTGCTGGGGCAGTTCCTGGGATTCATCGAGTCTTCCATTGTGCTGGGCAGTGTCGCGGCGCTCTTTGCTTCATTCGTGATCATCCAGTTCCAATACTTCTTTGGCGGGCAGGCCAATATCAAGATCGACGGTTTCACGTACAGCGAATACGCCCGCCGCGGATTTGGTGAACTGGTGACAGTGGCTTTTTTCAGCCTCCTGCTCATCCTCGTTGCGGGCGCTGTGACCAAGCGCGAAAACGAATCGCAGCGTAAAACATTTTCGGGCCTCTCCATCGGCATTGTGCTGCTGGTGCTGGTGATGCTGGTCTCCGCCTATCGCCGCCTTGTGCTTTACGAAACCGCCTATGGTTTTTCGGAACTGCGCACATACACACACGTCTTCATGATCTGGCTGGGAGCGCTTTTGGTTGTGACCGTTGTGCTCGAGATCCTGCGCCGCGAGCGGATGTTCGCTTTCGCCGCCCTGATCGCCTCCCTCGGCTTTGCGGCCACGCTTCCCATCCTGAACGTGGATGCGTTCATCGTCCGCCAGAATATTCAGCGCGCGCTGGACGGACACTTCGCCACCGACAACAACTCCCGTTCATCTTCCGATCCGTTGGATGCCGACCAACTCGACATCTCCTACTTCACGCAACTTTCACCCGATGCGATTCCCCCTCTCGTGTCCGCGTTCCGCTCGGACGCCACGCCGGATGAGGTGCGGGACGCCTTGGGCGCCGCGCTGGCATGCATCCGCTTCCAGTCCAGCACGGAGGCGGATACGAATTGGAGGTCGTATCACGCCTCGCGATGGCAGGCCCGCAGCCTGCTGGAAAAGATCCGACCGGAGTTGAAAGGTTACTTCATCACCGAGGATGCGGATTACGGTTGGCAGGCCGTCATCACCACTCCGTTGGGCAAAGACTATAACTGCGGATATACGTTCTGGGACTAGACCTCGAAGAGCGAGAACACATCTCGCTCTTCTTTTTTTCGTAAGGATTATCTGTTCGAGCCTGTCTTTGCCGTGGAGGAAACATGGCTGATAAGATCATTGTGTATAGTACCGTCTGGTGCCCGGACTGCAAGCGGGCGAAGAAATTCTTCGGCGAGCACCGCATCCAATACGAAAACGTCGACATCGAGCAGAATCCCGAGCATGTGGATTTTGTGATGAAAGTCAACAACGGGATGAGGGTCATCCCGACCATCGTCTTCCCTGATGGCAGCACTCTCAGCGAGCCGAGCAATGCCCAACTTGCTGAAAAACTTGGCCTGCGTACAAAAGCCGAGCGTTCTTTCTACGATGTGATCGTGATCGGCGGCGGCCCGGCGGGACTCACTGCCGCCATGTACCTGGCGCGCGAGGGGATCGAGACCCTGGTCATCGAAAAATCCGCGGCGGGCGGGCAGGCGGGGATCACTCAAACCATCGACAATTTCCCGGGCTTTGATGAAGGGATCTCCGGCGCGGAGTTTGCCGAACGGTTGGCTCGTCAGGCGCGCCGCTTTGGGGTTGAACTCCTCGAGGCGCAGGATGTGGCCGAAGTCTCCCGCGAGGGACGCTACTTCTGCGTCACCACCGCTGACGGTTCGCAGTATGGCGCGAAGGCGGTCCTGCTCAGCACGGGCGCGCGCTATCGCCGCCTGAATGTCCCCGGCGAAGACGAACTGATCGGCGTCAATGTGCACTTTTGCGCCACCTGTGACGGGGCCTTTTACAAAGGCAAAAAAGTGCTCGTGGTCGGCGGCGGCAACAGTGGATTCGAGGAGGGATTGTTCCTGACCAAATTCGCCCGCCAGGTGGACATTGTAGAATTCCTTCCGCAGGTAAAGGCCAGTGCCGTCCTCCAGCAGAAGATCGCCGAACAGAATAACATGACCGTCACGACCAATCATGCCGTTAAGGAATTGATGGGCAAAAATAAACTCGAAAAGGTTTTGGTGGAAGACCGTGCCACCGGCCAGGTGAAAGAATGGGACTACGATGGCATCTTCGTGTTCGTCGGCCTGACCCCCAACAGCGACCTGGTGAAGCATCTCGCCGACGTGGACAAGTTCGGCTTTGTCTCCACCGACAAGGGCTACATGACTTCTGCGCCCGGACTCTTTGCGGCGGGTGACGTGCGGGTTGGCTCCACCAAGCAGGCCGCCGTTGCGGCAGGCGAAGGCGCGAGCGCGGCTCTTTCGATCCGCGAATATTTGAAGGAAGTTGGATAATCTATTTCAAGCAACCTCGTTGGCCGGGCAGGGCGGGCGGTCTTCCTGCCCGTACCGAGACCAACGCGAGAAAAGGAATCACATGACCGATACCATCACCGTCTACGCCACATCGTGGTGCGGCGATTGCCGCCGCGCAAAGAAGTTCATGGACGATCACGGCATCGCCTACGAACTCGTGGATATTGACCAGAATGCCGACGGCGAAGCCTTCGTCAAGCAGGTCAATCGCGGAAATCGCAGCGTGCCCACCATCGTATTCCCCGACGGATCGATCCTCGTCGAACCGCGCAACAGTCAACTCGCTGAGAAGTTTGGCATTGATCTCGAGGCCGAACGAGGGTATTAGAAAAAAACGAATCAAAAATCCGCCATCATTGGCGGATTTTTCTTGTTAGTCCCTAAGGAGACTCGAATAGCATCCCTCCAAA
>CAYNQA010000008.1:0-17911 GCA_964399225.1 uncultured Anaerolineaceae bacterium | reverse complement strand
AACTAAAAGTCACCATTACGGTGACTTTTCTTCAGTGCCCCCAAGGGGACTCGAATAACATCCCCCCTGCGGGGGCGCCTGTTTAAAACTAAAAGTCACCATTACGGTGACTTTTCTTCAGTGCCCCCAAGGGGACTCGAACCCCTGTTTAAGCCTTGAGAGGGCTTCGTCCTGGGCCGCTAGACGATGGGGGCGTTTAGCGTTTGAGCGGGCGGGATTTTATCATCCGCTTGTCGAATCGTCAACAAGCGTACTCGCGGTCCCGTCGACAAGAAAGACAACGATCTCCTTCGGCCCATGCACGCCTATGGTCAGCGTCATTTCAATGTCGGCTGTCCGCGATGGGCCGCTCACCAGCACTGCATTCACGGCGTTCCGCGTTTTGGCAAGCGCCTCGGGCAGGTCGGCCACGAGCTGGCTGGCCCGTAAGATCACCAGATGCACCTCGGGCAACAGCGACGCTTTGAGCGTCTCGCCCGCATCGAGCAACAGCACCGTCCCCGTGTTGGCGATGCCAGCCGCGCAGCCGGTCAAACCAAATTTGATGGAGGGATCCGCCGCGCGGACCGGCACAAACCCCTCGGGCAGACTCTCGCCCCCGGCCGAATCCACAAACACATGCGACGCTTCGCGCTCCCGCAGAAAGCGGGTGAGGGCTTGCGGAAGTTCACCCACCGCACAGGGGATCACCGTCCCGCCGAGAGCCGTCAACTCGGACGTGAATTGTTCCTTGAAATTTAGGTTGGCAGGTTTGAAGGTTGGAACGTTGGAATGTTCGGAAATTGTTAGATTGGGAGATTGATTTTCCCCGATACCCAATGTGCCGGGTCCCGTTTCCCGATTCCCCAATTTACCATTATCCCATCGTTCTCGAAATGATCTCACCGCCGGGCGCGGAAAATCCTTGCTGAATCCCCATCCCGTCCATGCGGGCATACGGATCCAATCCGAAAACGGCGAAACGATTCGAGCCCCGACCGCCCCCAGTTTTTGCGAAACCGCAAACAAACGCGGAGACGTAGCCAGGCTGGTGTATCCGCGCAAGCCAATTTTCAATGCAGATGGCAATGCCTCTCCCTGCGACTGATCACTGAAGACTGACATCGTCCCCTTGTGGGATGCCTGATCACTGGCTTGTCCCGCCCTCACCCTCGTCAACATCTTTGGCAGGTCGATATCCACAGGGCAGGCGTCCTTGCACGCTCCGCACAGCGACGAGGCCTGCGCGAGTTGGACATAATTTTCCCCGAGCAATCCCGGCGAGATGACCGAGCCGATCGGGCCGGGGTACGGCGCGATGGAATTGTCCGCGCCGATGTAGGCGTGCCCGCCGAGTTCGCGGAACACGGGACAGGCGTTCAAGCATGCGCCGCAGCGGATGCAATAGAGCGATTCTTTGAGCGGGGAATTTCTCAGTCGCGAGCGGCCATTATCCACAATGATGACGTGACGTTGCTGTCCGGGCCGTGGACCGCGCAGGAGTTGGGTGTAGACAGAAAGCTTTTGCCCGGTGGCGGAGCGGGGCAGGAATGAGAGGAAAAGCGCGAGATCGTCCAGAGTAGGGACGAGGCGCTCCATGCCCATCAGCGCGATGTGGACGCGCGGCATGGTGGTGCACATGCGCCCGTTGCCCTCATTGGTGACGATGGTCAGCGTGCCGCTTTCGACCACGCCGAAGTTCACGCCGCTGATGCCCACATCCGCGGTCAGGAACACTTCGCGCAAAACTTTTCTGGCCGTGTTCGTGAGGGTTGGAATGTCTTCGGTGTAGGGGATGCCGAGACGTTCATGAAAGAGCTGCGCCACTTGCGCGCGTTTGAGATGCACCGCGGGTGTGATGATGTGTGCCGGGCGTTCGCCGCGCAACTGGATGATGTACTCGCCCAGATCGGTCTCCACCACGCGATGTCCCGCCGCTTCGAGGTTGTGGTTGAGTCCGACCTCCTCCGAGACCATGGATTTCGATTTGGCGATCAAGATTCCATCCGCAGATTTCGCAGAGGGACGCAGATTTTTTTGAATGATTTCCAAAACGATCCGATTCGCTTCCGCCGCATCAGACGCGCGATGGACGGTGACGCCATTCTCCTGCAGGCGGGTCGTAAACTGCTCGAGATATTCATCAAGATGCTCGATCACCTCTGCGCGGACAGCGTGCGCGCGCTTCCGTCTCGATTCCCAATCGGGCAGGGATGCCAGCGCCGAAGCGCGCACCTTCAAGCGCCGTTCTGTGTTCGCATCCAGCGCAGATTGGAGATTTGAATCGGCGATCGATCGGCGAATTCGTTCACGGAATGAGTTCATGCGAGACCCTGTAATTCATGAACAGCGCACGGGCTTAATTCTCTTGGCGTTTTCGTCCGATGTATAAGCCTCGGCCGTCGAGTCCTTGCGGATCGTGGAAAACATCCAACCCCGCCGCCTCGAAGGCGGAACGATATTCTTCGTCGGTGAACAGGCCGAGTTTGTGGACTTCGCTGCGATGCTCGATGCGTTTTGCTGTTCCGATCAGATATTCGAGGCTCAGAAAAGAGATCTTGCCTCTTCGTGCGCTGCGGCTCATGCGCACAATGGTGTGGTCGGAACGTTCCACGCTGAGCAGGCCGACCCTGCCCACGGTCCATTGGTCCGGTGTGAACCAAGGCTCAACGATCAGGATGCCGCCCGGCGTGAGATGGTCTGTCATGTTTTGGATCGCTTTTCGCAGGCGGGGTTTTGTTTGCACGTAACCGATGGAGCTGAAGAGGCAGGTGACAATATCAAAGGAACCGCGGAGTTGAAAGTTCACCATGTCACCCTGGTGAAATTTCAACGACGGGTTATTTTTACGCGCAAGCTTGACCATCCCATAATCGAGGTCCAGCCCTTCGACCGAATAGTATCGGCTCAAATGCGAGGCATGCTGACCAGTACCGCAGGCCACTTCAAGGAGGGTGCGGCCGGGTGCTTTTTTGTATTGACGAATGAGCTTGTGCAGGATCTTTGTCTCGGCTGGGTAATCCTTGCCCATCGCGCCATACAGCTCATCGTAGTATTGTTCCGATTTTGAAAACATGTTTCCTCCAGGCCGCTGATTCTCTATTCTCTATTTCCCAGCACTTCCGCCAGATGCACCACACGCTGACCCTTTTTCTGTCGGTGCAGACCGCCGGCGATATGCATCAAACACCCCGCATCGGGAACGACCAGCGTGGGAGACAGACTCTGTTCGAGATTCTCGATCTTTTTCTCCAGCATTTCCTTCGAGACCTCGGGATGTACCACCGAGAAAATGCCCCCAAAACCGCAGCATTCTTCCGCATGGGGAAGTTCCACCACGTTTGCGCCTCGCACCGCCTCCAGCAGGGCACGCGGTTGCCGGTCGATGCCCAGCCCGCGCGCAAGGTGACAGGATGGGTGGTAGGTGAGTGTTCCCTCCCAATGCGCGCCAAGGTCTGTCACGCCAAGGTGGTCCACGATGTATTCGCTGAATTCGAAGGTTCGCGCCGCGAGGGATTGGGCGCGTGCTAGCCATGCGGCATCCTCTGCAAAGAGCTCGGGGTAGTTGTGGCGGATCATGTGCACGCACGACCCCGAAGGCGAAACGATCTCGCCGGGTGCCTGCTCGAATACGCGGATCATGTGCCCGGCCATTGCACGCGCGTCATCGCGCAGACCGGCGTTGAAGTTGGGCTGTCCGCAACAGGTTTGGCCGCGAGGAAAGTCCACGGTCACGCCGAGGCGGGCGAGAATGTCCACGATGGCCTCACCCACCTGGGGGTGGAAAGTATCGACGAGACAGGTCACGAAGAGTTGAACGGCGGGCATGTCGCAATTGTACAGCCATCCGGCCCCTGAAAAAAATGGCATTTATGAAAAGGTGTTTTGCAGGTATGTCGCTTATAATTGCAAGAACACATTAGCAACTTGGAAGAGTTTGGAAGAGTGAGGAAGATTCCATGTCTGAACTGATCGGTCAAAAATTGGGTCGTTACGAGATCAAAGAGTTGTTGGGCGAGGGCGGCATGGCCACGGTCTACAAGGCCTACGACACGCGCCTGGAACGCGAAGTGGCTTTGAAGGTTATCCGCCGTGATGCGTTCACGCCCGCCGAAATGGACATGCTGCTCAAACGGTTTGAGCGCGAGGCCAAGTTGCTGGGCCGGCTTTCGCATCCCAATATTGTGGGTGTCATAGATTACGGCGAGCATGAAGGCCTGCCTTACCTGGTGATGGTCTATGTTTCGGGCGGCACGCTCCGTCAGCGATTGGGCAAGCCCATTCCGTGGCGCGAGGCCGTGCAGACCATTTTGCCGGTGGCGCGCGCGCTCGAGTATGTGCATGAACACAATATCATCAACCGCGATGTAAAGCCTTCGAATATTTTGATGACCAATAAAGGCCAGCCCATGCTTTCCGATTTTGGGTTGGTGAAGATCTTCGGTGAAAAGGCTGTTGGCGAAACTTCTTCAAGCCTTACTTCCTCAGGCACCGGCCTGGGCACGCCCGATTACATGGCTCCCGAACAGTGGACCGGTGAGGCCACCGCCCTCTCGGACCTGTACTCGCTGGGTGTGGTGCTCTATGAAATGATCACCGGCCATCGGCCCTACATGGCCGATACCCCTGCGGGTGTGCTTCTCAAGCAGGCCACGGAATCGTTGCCGCTTCCCAAAAGCTACATCCCCGATCTGCCCATGGATGTAGAATCCGTTCTGCTCAAGGTGCTGGCAAAACAGCCGGAAGACCGCTATCCCGATGTCAATGCTTTTGCCGATGAACTCGACAATCTGTTGATCGGCCGCGATGTGACCGCCACAGCGATCAAAGCCGAGAAACTGCGGGAGAAGATGACCGGCAAAGTGGAACGTGCTGAAGCGAAGACAATGGCCGGCACGCAGCCAAAACGCCGCTTTCCTCTTCTCTGGGTTGGACTCGGCGGACTGGCGTTGGTGGCCGTGGTCGGCGGGTTGCTGTTCGCATCCTCCGGCCTGTTTGCCCCCGAACCGACCGCCACCCCCACCCAGCCTCCGCCCACACTGACGGTGGAACCTGCCACCGCCACGACCGAGCCGACCGTGACCGCCACCGGCGCCCCGACAGAACCGCCCACACCGACAGCCACCAGCATCCCCGTCGAGATCGTGGATGCGCGGAATATCCCGATGCGTTATGTCCCTGCGGGTGAATTCACCATGGGCAGCGACGACACCGGCAACCTCGATACCCGCCCCGCGCACACCGTCAACGTGGACGCATTCTACATTGACAAATACGAAGTGACGAACGAAATGTACGATGCATGTGTGTATGCTGTGGAGTGCCGCCGTCCGCTCGAGGTGGGGTCGGCCACACGCTCCACGTACTTTAACAACCCGGTCTTTGCCAAATACCCGGTCATCTTTGTGAATTGGAAGATGGCCAAGGCCTATTGCGAGTGGCGCGGCGCGCGCCTGCCCACCGAAGCCGAATGGGAGAAGGCCGCGCGCGGCACCGATGCGCGCCTGTATCCGTGGGGTAATGAGAAACCCACCTGCGACATCGCGAATGTGTACGGTTGTGTTGCCGATACCGCTGACGTGGAGCAGTTCGAAAAAGGGGAAAGCCTATACGGCGTGATCGGACTGGCCGGCAATGTTTGGGAATGGACCAGCAGTCTCTTCGAGCCGTATCCATTCAACCTGTTGGATGGCCGCGAAGACCCCGATGCCTTTGGCGAGCGCGTGATGCGCGGCGGCGGTTGGAACCTGTTTGGCGGCAACAGCGGCAACGTCCGCACCGATACCCGCGTCGGCGTGGACCCTGCCTATTACGGCGCATCCGTCGGGTTCCGCTGTGCCATCAGTGCTTCGGAGATACAACCATGAGCATGTCGTTCCCTCGATCACTCGTTTCGCTGATCGTCGTTCTCACACTTCTCCTTTCGGGATGCAACCTGCCCAGTCAATCTGTCACGACGGCCGAACCGCCCACCAATGCGCCGGAAGCCACGCCAACGTTCACTGCCGCCGTTGAGCCTACATTCACGCCCACTCTTACCGCCCTTCCCCCAACACCCACCCTCATTTCCCCCACACCTACGCGGGCCATCGCGCACCTCTTTGTTCCCTCCACTGATGTGGACCCTGGAAAGATCATTTCCGATGTAACCTCCGTGGATACAGCGCAGGAAGGCCGCGCTCCCTATGGCGACGCGTACCAGATCAATCGTTTCGAGCGCCCATTCACGCAGGATATGACCTACATCCCGGATGTGGATATTGCCAGCTTTAACTTGAGCAAGGATGAAAAGTTCTACTACGTATCCATCGAGTTGGTTGGCACCAATCCCAATAATCCGCTTGGGGTTAATTATGCGGTGGAGATCGACCTCGATGCCGATGGTTTCGGCGATGTGATCGTGGCCGCCCGCCCGCCATACAGTTCCGAGTGGACTGCGGCCAACGTCATTGTGGCGCAGGATAGCAACCACGATGTAGGCGGCCTTTCCGGCGAGCGCTCCGATGCACCCCTGCCCGGCGATGGTTATGATGAGATCATCTTCGACGGCGCCACCGGCTTCGGTGACGACCCGGACCTTGCCTGGGTGCGAATCAATGCCGGGCGTTTCGCCACTGTTCAGTTCGCGTTCAAACTTGGCCTTGCCGAAACGCGTTTCATGCTCGGCGTGCTGGCCGATGCCGGTTTGAAGGACATTGAACAATTAGATTACGCTGACCGCTTCACCGAGGAACAGGCCGGGTCGCCTGTTGCTGGTGATAAGTTCTATCCGCTCAAAGGTTTGTTCGCCGTGGATAACGTTTGCCGCGAGGCTTATGGATTCACCGGCACGAAAGAAGAGCCTCAGCGCTGCCCAGAACGTTAATTTTTGACTCTCGCGAATCTGGTATTATTGCCCCCGCCATGACAACATTTCATACACGCCTGCCCAACGGCTTTGACCTGCCGCGCCGCATTTCGCGCCTCGGTGAGTTGGCCTATAACCTGTGGTGGACCTGGAACCCAGACGCCACCCGTCTTTTCGCCCGCCTCGATTACGATCTGTGGGAGAGTCTCTCGCACAATGCCATCCTGATGCTCAGTCAGGTGGAGCGGGCCACGCTCAATGCCTTCGCTCAGGACAAGGATTACCTTGCAACGTACGACCGCGTCTTCGCGGAATTTGATGCGTACATTGATGGCAAATCCACCTGGTCGCTTCGCACTTATCCCGAGCTGGCCGGTCGCCCCGTGGCTTATTTCTCGATGGAATTCGGTCTGCACGAAACCCTGCCCATCTACTCGGGCGGTCTTGGCGTGCTGGCCGGCGACCATCTCAAAGAAGCCAGCGACCTCGGCCTTCCATTGGTCGGCATTGGTTTCATGTATGCACAGGGATACTTTACTCAGCATATCAGTGAAGACGGCTGGCAGGAAGCCATTAACAACCCGATCAACACCGATGAGCACGCCTTCATCCCCGTTCTCGACAAGGAAGGCAGTCCGCTCACAGTTGTCGTGGAATTCCCCGAACGCACTGTCACCCTGCGCATCTGGGAAGTGCGCGTTGGTCGTGTGCCCCTCTACCTGCTCGACTCGAACGTGGAAGGTAACTCCGACGCCGACCGCCTTCTGACCGCGCGCCTCTATTGGAGCGACCTCAACTTCCGCGTGGCGCAGGAAGTGCTGCTTGGTGTGGGCGGTGTGCGTGCCTTGCGTGCACTCGGCTACGACCCCTCGGTCTGGCACATGAATGAGGGTCACGCCGCCTTCTTGACCATGGAACGCGCGCGTGAATTGGTGGCATCCGGCCTCAGCTTTGCAGATGCCGTGGAAAAAACCCGCGGCAATAATATTTTCACCACCCATACTCCGGTCCCGGCGGGCAACGATGAATTCCCGCTCTGGCTGATCGACAAACACCTGGCCGCTCTCTGGCCCAGCCTTGGCCTCACCCGCGACCAGTTCATGGATCTGGCCCGCCATGCCCAACCGTACGGCGAGACGTTTAGCATGGGGATCCTGGCTTTGCGCCTTGCCGAAGGCCGCAATGCTGTATCTGAATTGCATGGCCGCGTCTCGCGCAATATGTGGAATTTCCTCTGGCCCGAGAAAAAGGAAGAGGATGTCCCGATCACCTACGTGACCAATGGTGTTCACACCGCCAACTGGATGGCACGTCGCCTGCGCATTCTGCTCGATAAATATTTGGGCGCCGATTGGATCGAACGTCTCGATGAACCCGGTTTATGGTCCGGGTTGGATGCGGTGCCCGATCATGAATTCTGGGCAGTTCACCTTCACCTCAAGCGTAAGTTGGCATTCTATCTTCGCGAGCGCGCGCGGGTGCAATGGCTGGAGGATGGAGTTCACCCGGTGCAGGTGGTGGCCGGCGGTGTCATGATCAATCCGTACGATCTGACGATCGGCTTTGCCCGCCGCTTCGCGACTTACAAACGTGCTGGTCTGGTGATGTCTGATGTGGAGCGCCTGCTCGACTTGATCAACCGTCCGAACCGCCCGGTGCAGATCATCTTTGCGGGCAAGGCCCATCCGGCCGATGAGCCCGGCAAGCAGCTTATTCAGCAAATCTACCGCACCGTCAAGAAAGCCGAGACTGGCGGACGCCTTGTATTCCTGGAAGATTATGATATGAACCTGGCGCGTTATCTCGTCCAGGGCGTGGATGTGTGGCTCAACACGCCGCGACGCCCGATGGAAGCCAGCGGTACCTCGGGTATGAAAGCGGCTGTCAATGGTGCGCTCAACTTCTCGGTACTCGACGGCTGGTGGCGCGAAGCCCACAACGGACGCAACGGCTGGGCCATTGGCGTGGATGCAGATCTCAAAGCCGAGGTCCAGGATGATGCGGATGCCGAAAGCCTGTATCAGACGCTTGAGAACGAGATCATCCCGCTCTACTATGATATGGGCTCCGACGGTTTGCCGCACAAGTGGATCGCCCGTGCGAAGAATGCCATAGCGACGGTCACACCGCAATTCAGCACCCGCCGTATGGTAAAGGAATATGTGGAACGTCTGTACTTGCCTGCCTTGCGTGCCAGCGGTGAAGCGCCCAAACCAAAGAAGGCAAGAAAGAAATAACGGAGCGTTCATGTTTGGTACCCCCCTGCCCGAAATTGATGTGAAATCCCTCGCTGAAAAAATGAAATCGGAGGATGATTTTGTCCTGCTCGACGTGCGTGAGGCGGATGAACTCTTGCGTGCGAAAATCAACGACAAGCGTATGATGCATCTGCCGCTCAGCCAGCTTGCATCACAGGGAACGGCCGCCATTCCCGAGTCTGTTCAACGCCCGGGACGCAATGTTTATATCCTCTGCCATCACGGCAATCGCAGCATGCAGGTTACGCGTTGGTTGATGAAGGTCGGCTGGTCCAATGTTTTCAATGTCCGCGGCGGGATCGATGAATTTGCCCGCCAGGTGGATCGCTCGGTGGGGCTCTACTAATCAAGAATCAAAACGGCGGCCTAATGGCCGCCGTTTTGATTCTTGACCAGCGTGTTACGGAACAACGATGGTGACAGACAGGTCGCAGAAGCGTGTGTGACTCGCTTGCAGAGTCCAGAAACTCTTGTAAGTATTGGGCGTGGATGGCGACAACATGGGCGGGTTATCTACAACCAGGTCCACGGTCATACCGCGGCTCACAGTGGCGGGGATATTCGGGAAATCGTAAAGCACCTGCGAGTGGAACGGGTAACCGTTGTGGTAGCGAAAATCCACGCTGTTATGGTCCCACGGAGTGGTTCCGATGTTCTTTACCGTCCATGTAACGGTGAAAACTGTGTTGGCTGGCACGGTCGGTTTTGGGCCGGGCACGATCACATTGTTTACCCTGACCACTGTGGAAACAACTGTGCACTGATAACGAGTGTCATCATCGCCGCCCCCTCCACCGCCTCCGCCCCCTCCGCCGCTACCTCCGCCGCCACTGCTCTTCTTGGTGGCAGTGGCGATCTTGGTAGGGGCAAAGGTGGGAAGCTTGAAGATGATCGTCGCAGTAGGCGATGGGGTCACCGTGGGGGTCTTGGTGGGTGGGCGGGTTGCCGATGGGGTGAACGTGGGCGGCAGAACCGCTTGCGTCTGTGTAGCGGCTGCCGCACGCGTACCCGCCACGATCGTGCTGACGGCGCCTTCCGGCTGTTCTGGGAGCGGCGCCACTTGTGGCAACAAGGGCGCGCAGGCAAGCGCGACCGCCAGCATCACGGTTGCAAGTACGATGCGATTTTTGCGGTCCATGGGTGCTCCTATTCCTTAGTGCGGGAATCGCGTGTGATTACGGGGTCATGCCCGGGCGGATGACTTCGATCTGGATCCAAGGGCGGCAGAACTTGTAACCAGCGTCACCGACGAGGGCCATTTGCACGGTGAAGAAAACCGGTTTCGGACCGTCGATGTTGGCAGGCATGGTCAGTTCCACACCGAGGGTGATGAATTCGTTTTTCTCGATGGTGTCACCGATCGGAAGAGGGCCGAGACCGGAGCCGCTCGGGGTAAAGGGCAGCGGGTTGAGAGACAGGAGCTTGTTGGAGGGCTCGTCGGAATTGACCTGCTCGTTGTCCAAGATCCATGCCCAGGTGGGCTGCCAGGTCTTGGTGCCGACATTCTTGATCGTCCATTTGACATCGAGCCGCTCGATCTCGCCGGTCTTGCGGATGGTTTCCGCGGAGCCGTCATGCGGGACCTGATCGATGATCACGCCCATGTATTTCGGGTCGTCACCGCATTGCTCGCCGCCGTAGTAGGTGCCGCCGCCGCTCCCTCCGCTGCCACCACTGCCGCTTCCGCTTCCGCCGCTGCCCGGGTTAACCACGAAGGGAGTCAGGGTGGGGAAGGGTGTGAGGGTCGGGAAGGGGGTGTTGCTTGGGGCTGTCACCACGGTGACAGTGACAATGGGTTGAGCGGCAGCAGTGAGGGCCTCTCCCGCTGCAACCGTCTGCGCAACCGAGTTCTGGATCTGTTCATTGATGGCGTTCTGGTCCGGTGTGACGGCTTGGGGCGCGGCGCACGCGGTCAGGGCGATCGCTCCAACCAGCAGGAAATAGGCAATATGTCTGAGTTTCATTCGTTTTCTCCTTGCGTTCATTTTCCTTATTTTACTTCGTTTGCATCTCCGCCAGAACCGATGCCTAGCGGGACCCACTTTTTATCATCCTTGAGACGGTGTTGCAGGCCGCCTCGGTCATGGGTGTGGTCGAAGCCTTCCGGCTTGATGAACATCTCGTCGCCTTCGAGCAGGGCGTGGACACCACCCTGACCGGGCTCGGGACGTTTGATGCCTTTGAATTTGGCCGCATCACCCGGGACATAGTCGGTGGGTTCCTCGTACGTGGTGACGTACCCTTCGTAGTTGCGCAGGATCACCTTGTGGTCCGACATGCTCAGCAGATAGTTCGGCATCACAGGGATCTTGCCGCCGCCTCCGGGTGCATCGATGATGTATTGCGGCACGGCGTAGCCGGACGTATGACCGCGCAGGCCTTCCATGATCTCCACGCCCTTGGCCACCGGGGTGCGGAAGTGACCGGCGCCTTCCACAAGATCGCACTGATACAGGTAGTACGGGCGCACGCGGATGCGCACCAGGTCGTGCACCAGTTTTCGCTGGATGTGGACGTTATCGTTTACGCCCGCCAAAAGAACCGACTGGTTGCCAAGCGGAATACCTGCCTTCGTTAAACGGTCGCAGGCTTGTTCCAGTTCCAGGCTGATCTCGTTCGGGTGGTTCACGTGGATGTTCATCCACAACGGATGATACTTGGCCAGCATATCCACCAGTTCCTGCGTTACGCGCATGGGCATGAAGACCGGCACGCGCGAGCCGATGCGGATGATCTCGATGTGGGGGATCTCACGCAGGCGGCTGAGGATCTGTTCAAGGATCTTCGGGGCCAGCACCAGCGGGTCGCCGCCCGAGAGCAGCACGTCACGGACCTGGGGGGTGCGCTTGAGATACTCGATCTGCAGGTCAAAATCCTGCTGCGAGAAGGTCTGGCCGGGGTCGCCCACGATGCGCGAGCGGGTGCAGTAGCGGCAGTACGAAGCGCACTGGGTGGTCACCAGCATCAGCACGCGGTCGGGGTAGCGGTGGACGAGGCCAGGCACCGGAGAGTGGCGGTCCTCGGCCAGCGAGTCTTCCATCATCGCGGTGAAGGCTTGCATCTCCTCCGAGCGCGGGATGATCTGCAAACGGGTCGGATCATCTGGATCGTTTGGATCGATCAGCGAGATGAAGTAGGGCGTCACATCCACGCGGAAGAGGCCTTGCGTCTGAAGCGCCTTGCGCTCCGACTCGGTCAGCGGGATGACCTTCTCGATCTCTTCCACGGTGTTCAGGCGGTGGCTTAATTGCCAGCGCCAATCGTTCCATTTTTCATCGGGTACATCGGCGTAGATTTTTGCGCGCTTCGAAACAAAGGGTGTGGGCATGGGGATATCCTCCAGTTGAATTAAGAATTAAGGGAAACGTTGGCAATGGAAAAAGCCAGCGTCGGAGGGTCGTGATCGGGGCGGAAAAAACCGGCAAACTTCAAGTACATACAGGCATTGTAAGAGCAAAAAGGGAGCGGGTCAACCTTCTTAACTACTTATCATTGTACTGTGCTATGCCGCAGCGAAGGAGAGTACAATGGGGGTGGATATTCGCGAAAGGAACTGCAATGTCTCGCGTTGCCATCCTCACCGACAGCACTGCCAGCATCCCAGAGCCCATGCTGGCCAGTTTGGACATCCACACTGTGGCCTACTACATTCATCGCGGGGGTGAAGTACTGCGTGATCTTGTCAGCATCCAACGTGACGATTTCCTTCGTTGGCTGATGACAGCGACGACCCTGCCCACCACCGCAAGTCCCGGTCCCGGCGATTATCTCGCCTCCTACCGCACCCTGATCGGGCGAGGCCTTCGCGACATTCTCTCCCTGCATATGACCGCCTCCGGCTCAGGCGCCTACCAGGCCGCCACCATCGCCCGCGACACCCTGCGCGAAGAAGCCCCCGAAGCCCGCATCGAGGTCGTGGACACACGCACCGTCTCGCTCTGCCAGGGATGGGTGGCGATCGAAGCCGCCCGTGCCGCGCTCTCCGGCCTCTGCCTCGATGATATTCTGTCTTGTGTACGGCGCATGATCCCCTGCGTGCAAATGATCCAGACTGCCGATACCCTCAAGTACCTCTACATGGGCGGACGTATCGGCAAGGCGCAAAACCTGGCAGGGTCGCTCCTGAATATCAAGCCTCTCATCGGCATGAAGGATGGTGTCATCGTGGCGCTCGGAAAAGCCCGCAGCCGTCTGCAAGCCTATACCGCCATGGCCGACATGGTCGCAGAAGCGGTGGGACGCGGTTGCGCCAAAGCGGCATACGTCCATGCAGGCGCACTGCATGAGGCCGAGCGCATCAAAGAAATGGTGGAAGCGAGGGTGAATGTGGTGGAGTCTTTCTTTGCCGAACTTTCGCCCGCTCTCGCAGTTCACACAGGCCCGGGCACGGCAGGGATTTGTTTTTACCCCGCCTGGTCTGGAGTACAATCCATTAAAACTACAACATAACAAGGCATTCAATGTTGAACTGGAAAAAACGTTTTACTGGCCTGACCTATTCTGGAGAAGACGCGATCGATAGCAAGATGGACCGCCCCATGATCCTGAAAGGGATGCGAGTGGCTTTGGGCGAGATCGAGGCAATCCTTAATCAACAACCGTACATCGCGCGTAGTTATGTGCGTGTCCTTGAAGCGGACAGCGGATCGCCTCGCCTCGTGGCTTACGTTATCCCGGATGGAAGGGACCAAAGTGCCCGGCGCATGCAGGTGCGAATGAAACGCATTCTGCCATTGCACCTGTTGCCGGAACAATTTGTTTTAGTCGATGAGATCCCCTTCACCCCGGACGGCAAAGTGGATGAATCCCGCCTCCCTGTGCCGGAGCAGCGCGCCTACGCGGATGCTGTTTTTCAGTCCCGCGGCGAACGCTTTTTGATCAGACTCTGGAAGGACTTGCTGGAGCGGGAAGACATTTCAGTGGAAGACGATTTCTTTGCCATCGGCGGCACAGATGCGCTTGCCGAACGGATGATCGCTCAAATCGAGTCCAGGACCAGTGTTTTCATTACCCTGGAACAGTTGCGAAACAACTCCTCTTTGCAGGCTCTTGCGGCCATCCTGGATCGTTCCCGATCCAACGACCCCAATAAGCCAATGATCGAGCTCCGGCCGGGCGAAGAAAGGCCGATCTTTCTGATCCCTGCAGCAGCGCGCACATCTTTGAGCGCCATGAGTTATGTCAGCCGTATTGATGAAGGGGTGCGCGTGATCGGGTTGGAATACCCTCGTGACCTTCCTCCGGTCACTGCCCCCAACCGCGTGCCCGCCCTTGCGAAATATTTTGTCCAACAGATTCGTACCGTCCAACCGAGCGGGCCTTATTCTCTCATTGGCAACTGCATGGGCGGAGTGCTGGTCTACGAGGTCATGCGGCAACTCGCGCAGGCAGGCCAGAAGATCGACCGTGTTGTTGTCATCGATTGTGCCGCACCGAGGATGAAGAACACCGTCTTGAATCGCGGACTTGCCGATTACTGGCGGCGTTTCCTGCACCTCCTTCAAAGCGGAAAAATTTTCAAGGCGCTCCAGGCCCGCATTACCCGGCGCATCATTAAACCCGTTCAACGCCAGGTCAATCTCGATCAAGATCTTCGCCGCGCCATCAAATACCTTTGGGACGCAAAAACATCCTACCGCGTCAGCAGCCGCTATAACGATTCCATGCTCGTCATTCTCAACAGCCTCTCGCGCGAAACTGAGCGTAGCAGCCGCTGGAGCGATGTTGCCCCGCGTGCAAAGCTCCACTTCGTCGAAGAAACCGATCATATTGACCTGTTCCAATCGGATGATGCGCTCAACCAGATTGGCGGCCTGGTCAATACCTATCTCAAAGATAAGAGTAAATCATGACACTCGAAGGCACACATGGTTTCTGGGGCGACCTGCATGTCCCCAACTCCACCCCCGAACAGACCGATTTCACCATCCTTGGAATTCCGTTCGACGGCCTCGCCAGCGCCCGAAAGGGAGCGGCCCTTGCCCCCGAACGCATCCGCTACTGGTCCCGCCACGTGACGCCTTTCAGCGAGGACCGCACCCGCCTCGCGGACATGACCGTCTGCGACGTGGGCGACATCTCCTTCGCCGATCCCGCATCCGGCTTCCCCGATGTGGCTCATTTCATCGCAGGCCTCAACAATATCCCCATCATCCTCGGCGGCGACCATTCCGTGACCATCCCCATCTTCGAGGGCCAGCGTAAACGCTTCGCCGGTCAACGCCTCGGCGTGCTGTGGGTGGACGCGCACCCCGACCTGTGCGATGACTTCGACGGCTCGCGCCTCTCGCACGCCTGCGTCCTGCGCCGCGGACTCGAGTACGGCATCGAGCAGCAGGATGTCTGCCTCGTCGGCCTGCGTTCCTGGGAAGAGCAGGAGATCGATCTGATCGAAAAGGGACACATGCACGTCTACACCGCCGCCGACGTGGCCGAGGTCGGCATGAAGTCCATCGCCGCAGACGTGCACAAGATCCTCTCGCGCTGCGATGCGGTCCACGTCTCGCTTGACATTGACTGCCTCGACCCCGCCATCGCGCCCGGCACTGGCATTCCCGAATTCGGCGGGTTGGGCAGCCGTGATGTGTTGACATTAATCCACTCGCTGCACGGTCTCCCGCTCGCAGGCTTGGACGTGGTCGAGGTCGCGCCGCCCCTCGATCCCTCCGAAGCGACCGTCTTCGCCGCGTTGAAGATCATCATGGAATTCATCGCCGTTGTGGCGAGGAGCAGGCAGTAAACGCTAAAGATCTCTTGAACCACGGAGAAATTTAAATCTCCGTGACTCAGTGTCTCCGTGGTTGGGCTTCGGAAAGAGATGACATGACAATTAACCTCAACGAACTGACCGTCCTCCATCTCCCCGAAAAGAATCGCTTCGAGATCCGCGTGGAGAATCTCGTTGCCGAATTGAACTACACCCTCCACGGCGACACGATCACCTTCCTGCACACGGGCGTGCCATCCGAGCTCGAGGGACAGGGCGTTGGAAAGAAGCTCGTCAAAGCGGGACTCGACTACGCCCAAGCAAACGGATTCAAGATCCGCTCGATGTGCTGGTTCGTGAGCGGATATATGAAACGTCATCCCGAATACCAAACATCTTGAATGATAAAATCGGCGGCATGATCTTATCCGTTGACAGCCTGCTCGAAAAACACGCAGCGCGGCATCCTGAAAAGGCCGCGCTGATTTTTAAACGCGGCGCGGCGTGGGACACCGTCACATTCCGACAACTTCACGAAAAAAGCGAACTCATCGCGCGTGGTCTCGCCGCGCTTGACTTGCGCGCGGGTCAGCGCGTGGCGCTCCTCTCTCCGCCCTCGACCGATTTCTTCGCGCTCTGCTTCGCCCTGCTGAAACTCGGCCTCGTCCCCGTCATGGTGGATCCTGCCATCGGCCTGCGCAATGTGAAAGACTGTCTCAACGAATCGCAACCCGAAATCTTCATTGGCAACACGCTCACTCATTTCATTCGTAAAATCTACAAGTGGGGAAAAGACACGATCAAAGTCAACACGACCATTCCTCACCTCCTGCAAACATCGCACCCATCGTCCATCGTCCATGGTCCATCGTCCAGTATTGCAGCGATCATCTACACCAGCGGAAGCACAGGTTTGCCAAAAGGCGCGATCTACTCTCACGAAAATTTCGCCGCGCAACTCGACATGCTCCGCGCGACCTTTGACATCCACGAAGACGAAATTGACCTGCCTGCCTTTCCCCTCTTCGCCCTGATCGACATCCTGCTCGGCGTGACGTCCGTCATCCCCGACATGCGCTTCCCTCCGCCCGCCAAGGTGGATCCCGCCAAAGTGACCGACGCCATCAACCGCTTTGGCGTCACCAACATGTTCGCCTCGCCGATCATGCTCGACCACGTTGCGGACTTCGCCACCCAGCGCGGACTCGGTCTCCCCAGCCTGAAGCGCGTCATCACCGCAGGCGCGCCCGCTCCCGTCACCGTTTTGGAGCAAGCCGCCAAGCTCCTTCCACACGCGTCCATCTTCGGCATCTACGGCGCGACCGAGTCGCTTCCGATTTCGGGCATCGACCGGCGCGAGATACGCAACGAGACGCGGCATCTTTCCGCCCAAGGCGCGGGCGTGTGCATCGGCAAACCCGTGGACGGGGCGGATGTGCGGATCATACGAATCAGCGAGTCAGCGATTCAGCGATGGGACGGTTCGCTAGAGTTGCCTGTGAACCAAGTTGGCGAGATCACCGTCAAAGGCGGCGCGGTGACGAAGGCTTACATCGCCCGCGACGAAGCCAATCGCCTCGCCAAGATCGACGACGGCGGTGAGACCGTCCACCGCATGGGCGACCTCGGCTACTTCGATGAGCGCGGACGTCTCTGGTACTGCGGGCGTAAATCCCACCGCGTGGAGACGCGTTACGGCACATTCTTCACCGAGCAGATCGAAGGCATCTTCAACGCCCACCCATCCGTCTATCGCACCGCGTTGGTCGGCGTGGACGGCGAACCCGTCCTGTGGGTCGAGCTCGAAGCAAATGCGCGAAATGCAGACCAGGAACAGATCAAGCGCGAGTTGCTCGCGTTGGCAAAGAGTCATCCGCAAGCCTCACAAATCAAAACTTTCTTCTTTACCAAAAAATTCCCCACCGACGTTCGTCACAACTCAAAAATCATCCGCGAAAAACTATCCGAACTTGCCGTCTCCCAAATCCCGAAGGGATGAAATGATTGTAGACCCGAAGCAAAGACAATTCCCAACCCCGAAGGGGTGTCATAGATTTGAAGATATGCCATCCCTTCGGGATTTCAAACGATAAAAAGGTATTCTATGAAAGCACTCATCAC
>CAYNQA010000007.1:0-24289 GCA_964399225.1 uncultured Anaerolineaceae bacterium | reverse complement strand
CCGCCATTCCCATGCTGATCGGCCTGTACGGTTTTGGCTTCGCCTTTGCCGCCATCGTTCTCGTGATGCGCGAGGCCAACACCATGGTAGACGTGAGCAGTTTCCTCGTGCAGGGATTCTCCGGCGCCAATTTCCCGGTCAAGTCTCTTCCGTACTGGCTCATTCCCATCTCGCTCATGCTTCCGCTCACCTATGGCTTCGACGCCGTTCGCGGATGGCTGCTCCAAACCAACACGCTCTTCCCCTTGCACATTGAGATCATCCTTCTGGTTGTTTCAATGTTCCTCATGCTCTGGTTCGGCGCGTGGTTCTTCTATCGTGTCGAGCGAAGCGTGCGGGTGAAGGGCACCCTCGGACAGCACTAGCTTCTCTCATCCCTCTCCCGCGAATGGGAGGGGGATTTCTTCTTCACCCTGCTCCTGTGCAAAATAGAACATGGGTGCTATGATTGCCCGCTGAGGTCTCCATGATACGAAAACTGATCGCATTTATTGTCAAGGCTGTCAACGAATACCCCCGTCTATTCTGGGTTGTGGTGGGCATCTCCTTCATCGACCGTGTCGGTGGGACGATGCTCTTCCCGTTCTTCGCGCTCTACATCACGCAGAAGTTCAACGTCGGCATGACCGAGGCGGGCATCCTGCTCGGCACCATGTCCGCCTTTGGATTCGGCGGCGGCATGATCGGCGGCGCGCTCACCGACCGCTTTGGACGCAAGCAATTGATCCTCTTCGGTTTGATCTTCAGCGCCCTCAGCAGTCTGGCCTTTGGCCTCATCAACACCTTCGCCATGATGTTTCCGCTGGTGGTCGTTGTTGGCCTGCTCGGCGAGATCGCCGGGCCTGCGCACAACGCCATGATCGCCGACATCCTGCCCGAGGAAAAACGACAGGAAGGCTTTGGCATCCTGCGCGTGGTCGGGAATGTGGCCTGGCTCATCGGTCCAATTATCGGCGGCTTCGTTGCGAATAATTTTGATTACTTCTATCTCTTCGTCACCGATGCCGTCATTAGTTGTCTCGTCGCGGCTTTATTCTTCCGCTTTTTGCCCGAGACCAAACCGGGCCACAAAGTGGAGGAGGGCGCGCCTCATCCCGAACACGAGTCGATGGGTAAAACCATTCTGGGATATTTCAAGGTTTTCAGGGATCTGGGTTTCCTGGCCTTCGTCGTTGCCAATATCCTGATGTTATCCGTCTATCAGCAAATGTATGGCACACTCTCTGTATTCTTACGCGACGAACACGGCCTCGATCCGCAGAACTACGGCATCCTGATGACCTTCAGCGCCTTCACCGTGGTGCTGTTCCAATTCTTTGTCAGCCGTTGGCTGCGTGACAAGCCGCCGTTCCTGATGATGGGACTGGGTACGATCTTCTTCCTGATCGGCTTCTCCATGTTCGGGTACGTGAGCGTTTACCTGCTCTTCGGCCTTGCCCTGGTGGTCATCACCATCGGCGAGATGATCGTCTTCCCGGTCAGTCAGGGACTTGCCGCCAACTTCGCCCCCGAGGCCATGCGCGGTCGTTACATGGCAGTCTATGGTCTCTCATGGGCCATTCCGCAAATGTTCGGCCTCGCCGCCGCTGGCTACGTTCTCGACAACTTCAAAAATCCCAGCATGTTGTGGTTCATCTGTGGAGGCCTCAGTGCCCTATCCGCGCTCAGCTATTACGCATTGCACATGCGCTTGCACAAACAAGAGCGCTTCGCCCGCCATCCAGCCGCAGAAGCGGCAGCAGACTGATCGAAACGTCCCGCGCAAGCGGGACTTTCGTTTACAATGGCGACGATGCATTATCACCTTTGCCTCGCTTCGAACTGGGAATACGATGAAGGCTTCATTCGACTTTTGGATTCAGCCTGCCGCGCGCGTGGACTTGGTTTCCTGACCATCACATCGTCGAATCTTGCCGACGTTCTTCCGCTTCTCTCCTCGGGGGAAGCGGGTTTCTCCTCGCTTCTCGATCGCGCCTCCGAATCGGACCCCGCCTTCCTGCCCCTCGTGGAGATTGCCCGGACCACCGGTGCCCGCCGTTTCAATCCGCGGGAGCTTGCCGACCTTTCCTATGACAAGGCCGCCATGCATTACAAGTTCATCGAGGCTGGAATTCACACCCCGCACACCATCATCCTTCCCTCCCATAATGACATGCCAGATTTACCCGACCTCAACATCTCTCCTCTCGGGGCAAAATTCTCGGTCAAGCCGGCGCGGGGTGGCGGGGGAGAGGGAGTCCGCAATGAAGTGACCCGCCTCGAGGATGTCCGAGGCGAGCGGGCCGTGTTTCCGGAGCAGCAATATCTTCTCCAGGCACACGTCGCCCCGCGGATGCTGCATGGACATCCAGCCTGGTTCCGCGTCATCCACTGCCTTGGGGAGATCCACCCTTCATTTTGGGATGTGACCACCCATGTTTACAGTCCGCTCCCGCAGGATAGCACGGTCTTGAATGATTTGCGTATAGTCACGAAGTTGATCGCAGCTGTGTGCCAATTGGATCTGTTCTCAAGCGAGCTGGCCTTGACGGAAGATGGCCGCCTGCTGGCCGTGGATTACGTCAACGACCCGATCGACCTGCGCCTGCAATCGCAAGCGGCAGATGGGGTGCCGGATGAGATCGTTTCTGCGATCTCGAGGAAGTTAGTTGATGCCCTTCTTGCAAGCGAGAAATCTGAAGGGAGTTATGAGCGGGAGGGCCGTTGATCTGAGCCAGTCTTTTGCGAATAGGATATGAAAACAGCCTCGGGTTGAGACCGAGGCTGTTTGTTTCAAGATACTTAGATCCTTTCGGGCACGTTAGGGTCCTACGAAATAGAGGAAGGCATCATCGAACCAGGCGCGGCCGGATGATTTTTGGTAGCTGAAGCGATAGTAGATGGTGCGATAGTCTGCTGGGACTGTGTAGTCAGCCTGGTAGCGTGTGAAATCATGGGAGCCGATGGGGATGTTGATGACCGCGCTGCCAACCAGTTGATTGCGGCTGTTGTAGAATGTCAATTCGACGCGATAGGCACCGCCAGCAGGAACGTTCGAAGCTGCACTATGGATCCCAAACGAGAACATATCGCCGGCGAAACCGTTGCGTAGTACGCGTTGGCGTGCGGCTCGGTTTCCAGCGCTAAAGGTGACTGCGCAGGGTGAACTGACGAAGTAGCTGCAATCCATGACCGTGATGTAGGGCGGCTTGAAACCGATCGGCTGCCAGGGAGCCGGGTAGATATTGATGTTGGTGAAGTCACCTTTATCCAGCAGGTTTTCGCCAACCACTGTCACTTCAAAGGACGCGTTCGATGAATTGCTGTAATCGTCCGTCGCGGTGCAGTTCACGGTCGTGGTGCCGACGGGGAATGTGGACCCCGATACGGGCGCACAGTTGACGGTGGGAGTGGCATCCACGGCATCGGCGGCTGTAACGACATAATTAACAATGGCACCTGTTGCCAGGGTCTGGGGCACGGTGATGTCGCTGGGGCTCATCGATGGTGCAGTTGTGTCCTGCACTGTGATGTTGAAGTAGCTGTGGCCAGTGTTGTTGGATGCGTCGGTCGCTTGACAATCAACATTTGTGGTGCCCAACGCGAACGTCGAGCCGGAGGCTGGGTTGCATGATACTGACGGATTGGACGGTAGGACATCATCTGTGGCGGATACTTCTCCCGCGAAGGTGACCACCGCTCCGGCGGCGCTGGTTGCTTCAACGGTCTTATCCGCCGGGACGGTTACGACCGGAGTTGTATTATCCAGGCTGCGGTAAACAAGAGGTACTAAATTTGCACCGTCATACCCATATCCTGCCGCGAAAACGCTGTTTGCGGCTAATCCACCTGCTGCCCAGAGCTGGCCTTGCGTTATCCCGCCAGGGAGGGTGAGAGCGACGTGGCTCCAGGAAGAGCCGTCAAAATGATAGATCAGAGGAGCGGCATTCCAGGTAGAGTCGTACCCATAACCGATGGCATATACATCACTTGGGCCGGTTCCCCATCCGCTGAACAGATAGCCGTAGTTCCACCCGCTGGGCAGTGAGGGAGAATAGTACGACCAATCAATTCCGTCGTAGAAATAGATCAATGGCAATTCCACGGTGGCGTTGGTGCCGCCGCCAAAGGCATAAACATTATTGGCCCCTGAGCTCCAAACGCCCCAAAGGTAACCATAGTCCCAACCACCCGGCACACCGGGAGAGGTGGATGTCCAATTTGTGCCATCGAAATGATAGATCAAAGTGTTGATCTTTGTGCCGTCGTATCCGCTGCCAACGGTGTAAATGTCGTTTGCGGCAGATCCCCCAACCTGGTAGAGCGCACCGTAGCTCCAGCCGCCGGGCATAGCAGGAGCGGTACTTGTCCAGTTGCTGCCGTCGAAGTGATAGATCAATGGAGTGTAGTTCGTGCCGGTATAACCATACCCAGTGACATATACATTGTTCGTGCTGGTTCCCCAGATGCCATACAGGTACGTGTTGCTCCATCCGCCCGGGACCGTCATGGGGATATGAGTCCAATTCGCGCCATCGTACTGATAGAGAAGCGGGCTATATACGCCGCTGTTCATGCCAAAACCCGCAGCGTAAACGTTCGAAGACGATGTACCCCATACAGCCCGCAACCCGCCACTGACCCATCCTGCGGGCAGGACAAGGTTGTTGGATGTCCAATTACTTCCATCGTAATGATAGGCTAGAGGAAAGTCGTTCGTCCCATTGTTGACGAAGCCTACCGCATGAATGTCATTCTGGTTCATTCCCCAAATGCCAATGAGATAACCAGAGTTAAACCCTCCAGGTACAGCCAGTGAAGTACCCGTGAAGGTGTTGGCCGCCAGCACCGGCGTGACCATGAGAGCGAAAACAAGCAGAAGAAGCGAAAAATAACGGAAAAAGCGTTTCATAAATGATCTCCTCTTAAAATATGATATTGATGATGAGCATTGACTGGGGCGGGTTCGCATGCAAGCCTCCCGGCAAACGCCTTCCCAATCGAAAATAAAAACCAACCTGTCGTAAATATTTTATACTCAACATGACCCCCTCTCCAGTGATAAACGTCATTTAGGCACCTTGCAATCACATAACGAATTTGTGCCTGATTAGTACTAATTGACTATTCTCGAAAGCGGATACAAGACCATTCTTTGGGGAGACATTCTTGAAACGCAAGCCAGGAATGGCCTCAAAGCCAACCTTGCATTATTCAAGACGAACATCTATCCCAATCGATCCAATAAACAAGCCTCCCATAAGGGAGGCTTGTAACTAAACTATTTCCAATTTTTATTAGTGATGATGGCCGTCGTGCGCGTGACCGTGGTCCATCTCTTCCTCGGTCGCGTCGCGCACACCGGTCACTTTCACATCAAAGTGCAATTCCTTGCCGGCCAGCGGGTGGTTCATGTTCAGGTGAACAATGTCGCCTTCCACGCTGTCGATGCGGGCATACATGGGCTGGCCATCGGGCGTGGTCAATTCCATTTCCACACCGGGGTTGAGGGGCATATCTTCGGGAAATTCGCCGCGAGGCACATCCACGAACGCTTCCTCGTTCTCTTCGCCGTACCCATCCTCCGCCGCGACGATCACTTTCTTGCTCTCGCCGACCTTCATTCCTTCCATTTCACGCTCGAGGCCTGGAATGATATTGGCTGCGCCGTGCAGGTATTGCAAAGGCTCACCCTCGGCCGAAGAGTCGATCACCTGTCCATCCACGTGCAGGGTGTATTCCATCGAAACCACTTTTCCATCTGTTACCGTTGTCATCTTTTCTCCTTGTTCCGGCTGGACGCCGGAGAATGTGCCGATTTTACCTTCGATTAGCGATTGCCGTAATCCTTCGTTGGCAGAGATTGCAGGTATAGCCATACGGCACGCAATTCATCATCGGTCATGTGACGATAAGATGTCCACGGCATGTATTTCGGGTCCACTTGCCGACCATGCTTGATGCCAGTGCGCATGAACGCGATGAAATCCTCTTCGCTCCAGGCGGGTAAGCGCGAACCCGCACCCCATGTCAAATTCGGCGGATGCGGCCAATCGGATGGGAAGCCGGGGATGGGGCCACCGGACATGGTCAGCCCGTGGCAGACGTGGCATGAAATAGATAGATACGAGCCATACTCAGCCGTCACCCCCGCCTCAGGCGCGACGGGACGCGGGCCAGCCATCGGAATCAACTCAGCCGGGACAAAGGTGATCGCCGGCACGAGCGTCATCACCACCCGACCTGTCAGCGAAAGGGAACTCTTCGGCTGAACATTATCCACAGGTGGGACGCTCTTGATGTAGGCGATCACGTCGGCCAGATCATCGTCGCTGAGGTAATAGAATTCAGTCGAAGGCATGAACAGCAGGGGAGTCCCATCGGGGCGGAGACCGTAGCGGATGGCCGCAACCCACTCCGGGTCCGAGAATGAAGCGCCGTATCCGCCCTCGCCGCTCGTCAGGTTGCCCGAGATCACTTTGCCCATGGCGGGGTCATCCAGATAAACCTTTCCCTCCAACTGCTCGCCGTGACACGCTTCGCACCCGCGATACTGGAAAATATGCTTTCCGTTGGCAATGGATTCGGGATCGTTGGGAATGGTCAATCCATCCGCAGGCGGCGAATAGACTTTGTTGAGACGCGCCTCGGTTTGGAAATAAACCGACACCAGCAGGATGACGATCAACCCTGCTAGACCAGCTGCAAAGATGCCCATCCACTTTAGTATCTTTTTCATTTTCACTCCATCAAAGTACAACTTGTTAGCGTAAATCCATCTGCCAGAACACAAAACAGATCCTGTTTCGGATACTGGCAGGCATTGCAGTTAAAATCTGTTCAGGAGACAACCACATGAAAAATAAACCTCGTGCTCGCGAGATCGGGATTCCTTTCGAAGGCGCCCCGGCAGCCTTTAACGCCATCACCGATGTGGCTGGAGTTGAAGTGGGCTTGACTACGCTCATCGCGGGCGGCGATTGCCGTACAGGTGTCACGATCATTCATCCACGCGGCCGCGAAAACAACGCTCCAGTGATGGCTGGCTTTTTCTCTCTCAACGGCAACGGCGAAATGACGGGCATGCATTGGGTGGAGGAGGGCGGCTTTCTGGAGGGTCCCATTGGGATCACCAATACACACAGCGTTGGCGTGGTTCGTGACGCCATCATTCACTGGCAGGTACGCCATGGAAAAATGCTCCAGCCGTGGTCGTGCCCGATCGTTGCCGAGACCGCCGACGGCTGGCTCAATAACATGAATAAGTTTTATGTTCAGCCTGAACATGTCTGGGCGGCGTTGGACAATGCAAGCGGCGGCTCGCTTCCTGAAGGGAATGTCGGCGGCGGGACCGGTATGATGTGCTATCAGTTCACAGGCGGGACGGGAACCTCGTCTCGTAAGCTGACAGCGGAGGAAGGCGGCTGGACCGTGGGCGTGCTCGTTCAGGCGAACTTTGGGCGCAGACCCCAATTGCAGATCGCAGGGATCCCAGTTGGAAAACTCATCACCGAAGAGTTGCCTGCGGTTAGTGGAGAAAATCCCAACGAACAAGGCTCGATCATCATCGTGGTCGCCACTGATGCTCCATTACTGCCTCATCAACTCAAGCGCCTTGCGCGCCGCGCCGCGATGGGGTTGGCACGCACCGGCTCCATCGCAGGGAATGGCTCGGGCGATATCTTTGTCGCCTTCTCCACAGCCAATGCGGATTCGGTTCGGGCGGGTGATGCGGTTTCAACTTTTGACGTGCTCCACAACGACCGTATGGATCCGCTCTTCCATGCAACTGTCCATGCCGCGGAGGAGGCCATCATCAATGCCCTGATCGCAGCGGAAACAATGCGCGGTCGCGATGGTTTTACGGCTTACGCTCTTCCACACCAACGCCTGCGCGATATCTTGCAAGTGCACAGGCGGCTGGTTGAGTAATGACTCGTTACTGCGGCCGCTCCTAAAATCAATTCAGTCCCGCCTTACGACGGGACTGATAATCATTTCCAGCGAGCTATTTACTTGTCTTGAATTTCTGCAGCGCGGAGCGTATTCGCCATGAGCATCGCGATCGTCATCGGGCCAACGCCGCCAGGGACGGGGGTGATGAAGCCTGCAACCTCTTTGGCTTCTTCGTAGTTCACGTCACCAACCAGTTTCTGCATCGGCTTGCCGGTCTTCGGGCTGATCATCTGCTGGCCATCCGGGCCGAGTTTCGGAACGCCGTTGATGCCCACATCAATGACCGCCGCACCGGGTTTGATCCAGTCGCCGCGCACCATTTCCGCACGACCGATGGCCGCGATGATGATGTCGGCATTTTTCATGACCGCGGGGATATCCTTCGTGCGCGAGTGGACAACCGTCACCGTCGCGTCTTCTTTGATGAGCAGGAGCGCGGCAGGCATGCCCACGATGTTCGAGCGGCCGAGCACCACAGCGTTCGCGCCCTTGATCGTCACGCCCGCTTCCTTGAGCAGGTAGATGCATCCGTACGGCGTGCAGGGCACAAATAGCGGCTCACGCCCCTTCTGGGCGAGGCGGCCGAGGTTGATCGGCGAGAACCCGTCCACATCCTTCTCGATGCTGATGAGTTGCAGGACGCGCTCTTCATCAAGATGAGAGGGGAGGGGCAGTTGCACCAAAATGCCATGCACCTTCGGGTCGGCGTTCAACTCTTTGATGAGTTTCTCCAGGTCTTCCTGCGAAATGTCCGCGGGGACAGGCTTGTGGAAGGACGTCATGCCGAGTTCGGCGCAAGCCTTCTGCTTCATGCTCACGTAGGTGGCCGAGTCGATGCGTTCGCCAACCAAAACGGTCGCGAGGCCCGGCTGGGATTTTCCAGCCGCGAGGCGCGCCGCGACCTTTTCCTTAACTTCATTGCGCACTTTTTGCGCGATAGCTGTTCCATCAATGATCTGAGCGGTCATGGTTTGCTCCTTGTCGGTTTTCGTGAAATATCGTACGAATATTATACATTCACTCCCTCCTTCGTAAAAGTGACACTTATCCCGAATCCCGAATTACGCCTCGCAGCAAGTCGCCCGAGACATCGCTCAATACCACGCTGTCCAACTCGTTCCATCTCGGCGAAGAAGCCGCTGCCCGTACGCGCAGATAATTCTCCGTCCAACCTTCCATCTGCCAGCCCCATTCATCCAACTCGGTGACCGACTCCCACAGTACCGCCATTGTCTGTCCGACGAATTTCCGCCGATAGGCTTTTGCCGTCTCCTCAATGGCTTCCCGCAGGATGGCATTCCGCTTCTTCCTCACCTCCGGGCGGACCTGCCCTCGCATGCGCGCCGCCGCCGTCCCGGGGCGAGGGGAATAGGTGAAGACGTGTCCGCTGGCAAACTCCATCTCGCGGACAAAAGCCAGCGTTTCAGCAAATTCCTCCTCCGTCTCGCCGGGGAAGCCTGCGATAATGTCTGTTGTGATCGCTACATCGGGCATGATCATTCGCGCAGCCGCGACCAACTCGCGGAAAGACTCCGGTGTCGTCTTGCGTGCCATGCGCCGCAGGACGTTCCGTGAGCCGGATTGGAGCGGGAGGTGTAAATGTTTGCACAGACGAGTATCCCGCCACAATTCAAAGAAAGAAGCGTCCAAGTCCCAGGGCTCGAGGGAGGATAATCGCAGGCGGGAGATATCTGTCTCGCGCAGGATGGCGGCGATCAAGTCGCGCAAGTGATGCCCCCATTCCTGCCCCCATGAACCGAGGTGCACGCCGGTCAAGACGATCTCTTTTGTGCCTCCGCCCAGCGCAAGTTGAATATCACGAATCACATCGGCTAACGCTCGCGAATGCCCCTGACCGCGCGCCACGGTCGTGATGCAAAATGTGCAGGCGTTGTCGCATCCATCCTGCACTTTGATGAAGGCGCGTGTCCGGCGATGAAGACCGGGAATGGGTTGACGGGAGAGCGGCTCAATGTCAAATTCGGTTTGGGGAGTGGCGTGAAACTCCGCAGCGAACGTATCCTTTTGATCGTTCGTGACCACCCGTAAAACATTGGGAAGGCTTGCGGCATCTTGCGGATGCAGGGTCGTCCAACATCCTGTCGGAACGATCTGACTCACTCCCGCGCGTGCAATGTGACGGATGAGTTGGCGCGAATCTGCTGCTGCGTCTGATGTGACCGCGCATGTGTTTACTATGGCAAGATCTGCGCCTTGTGCCGTTTCGATCACTTCATGCCCAGCCGCGCGAAATTGTGAGGCCATTTGTTCGATCTCCGCCTGGTTCAGGCGGCAACCGACCATGTCGAAATAAACCTTCATTCGTTACGGCTGAAGAACAATGAACTCATCGAAAACCACATCCACGCCGCCCTCCTCAAAACTCCCTGCCGTCACGCCGACCTGACCGCTCGCGAGGGTGGCGTCATTAACCTGCGCAACGAGAAAGCCGTTCACATAAAAAGAGAGTTGACTGCCCTGACAATCAGCACGCAGGTGGTTAATGGCCAACCCGGTCTTGATGGTGTTCGATTGCGCGAAAGCGTTTTGACCCAGCAAGGTGGATTGACGATTGACCGTCTTTCCGATTGCATAGTAACCATTGCTGGTAATGATGAAAAAGTACCAGTCAAATCCGCTCACACGACAAACCAGGCCGGCACGGTTGGTTTCCGGCCCGCCCAGAGTGACCACGTCCGCTTCGATGCGGGCATCATTGAATGTCTTGCCCGGCGTGGACCATAGGCTGGTGTTGGCATCGGTTACCAACATACGATAAACGCCATCGTTGTAATCCATGATTCCATCAGGATTATTCAAGCGTCTCCAGCCGCTGCCGGGGTTGTCGAAGCTGTCTTGAAAAAGCACGGACCCGGAAGGCAATACAACCGGCTCCACCGTGGGACCTGAAATTTCATTGTCAGTGGTCGTTGCCGGTGTCAGGGAACAGCCGGCGATAAGCAGGACAAGAAGGAAAGAACCGAGAATATTTTTAGTCATGGGATTGTTATCTCACAGAATTATGGAAAATATTGAGCGAGCAGTTGTTTCGCGAGTTCTCCTGTCGCACCGTTTGGGTCCAGGTCACGGGCTTTCACGAGATGGCTTTGCGCCTCGGACCGTTCGTCACGTTGGAGGTGGAGGATACCGATGTGCAAGTGCGCTGATGCAAGGTCAGGGTCCATTTTGAGGGCGCGCTGCAAAGACGCTTCGGCTTCACTTTGTAATCCGCTTGCGAGGTAGAGCCAGCCCAGAAGGTCGTAGGATGCGGCATCATCCGGCGCAAGCAATACCACTTGATGTGCTGCAGCCACGCCGGTCTCTGCCGTCTGATATGTGTATTGTGCGCAAAAGATGGCGAGCAATCGCCAGAATGCGACGTCGCTAGGCGCGACCTCGGCAGCGCGCTGATAGGCTTCGAGGGCAGGGGGCAGGTCTCCGAGTTGGGCGTAGGCCTCGCCAAGCGCTGCCAGCCAGTATGGGTTCTGTGGTTCGATCACCACTGCCCATTGATACTCGGCCAATGCCAGTTGCGCTTTGTCGTTACGCTTCCAATACAACCCGGACAAAGCGCGAATATTTGCCGAGAACGGATCCATTTTAACAGCCCGATCCAGTTCCACGCGTCCATCTTGACCGACATGTTGTTTCGCCTCGCCGAGCCAGGCCCAGGCCTCGGCATTTTTCTCATTTGCATTCACTGCCTGCTGAAATGCTTCATGCGCCAGCCGCCACTCCTGTACCAGCCCATAACCGCGCCCAATGACGATCAGCCGTTCCGATTCGTCTTCCTCGAGTGAGGCGAGGTTGATCGTGGAGCGCATCGTTTCGTATGCCGGGTCGAAGGTGTTATCCTGTTCTGCAGCGAGGGCAAATTCCTCCTGAGCCCGTTGTGGATCGTGAAGCGCAAGTAATAATCCCAAACGGTAATGTGCAGCCGCGTCGACTTCTTGCAGGGCGAGATAATTTTCGAGCGAGGTTGCCTCGGATTGCAGGTCTTCTTTTGCGCTATGCGCCAGAGCTAGCAGCCGATACATCCGTGGATTCGCACCGGCAGCGTTCAAACCCTGCTCGAGAACACGAATGGTCTCGTCGATGCGTTCGAACTGGTAGTAGGCTTCACCTAGATCGGCCCAGCCTTCGCGCGAGAGGGATGGTGCGCGTTCGAGCAGGCGAATGGCTTCATGATAGTTTTGCCCTGCAAAGGCGGCCCGGCCTGCCTGTTCCCAAAGGGAGGTGCGCCAGAATAATAACCGCGCAGCGTGTTCATAAGATGAGGATGCGGCTAGAGGGTCACCACTTGCGAGGGCGCGTTCTGCCTGACGGATGTCCACAAGGGCGGATGTGTAGGCTGGTAGGAGGATCAACCCGCAAAGGGCCAGCAGGATCAGGGTCCGTGTGAGAGGCGCGCGCATTACAGCCATTATACGGGGTTTTGTAACAAGAAAATAACAATTCCAGTCGAAAGCCAGTGTATAATCTGCGTGACCCATGGAATCAATGCTTTCAATTTTGGTATCGCCTCCGGGCAATATCCTGTATCACCTTGTGCTCGCGAATTCGATCGTGGGCGCGTTGCTGTTTGCGTTCAATCACTGGCGCTCGAGCGAGTTTCCGCAAGCGCGCCGCACAATGGTCGGGCTGGGACTGCTGTTGTTGGGGCAACTGCTTCTCTTTTCGGCCGCCGCCCTTGGCTGGGTGAACGTAATCAATAGTGAAGTGTTCCTGCCTCCGATCGATCGCGCCGTCATTGTGCTGAGCCTGCTTGGGATGATCTGGCTTTGGGCGTTTCCCGAGCCCAGCCGCGCCGCGGACTCAGCCGCTGGTTTGACAGCGTTGCTGGTACTGGCTGCCCTTGCGCTTGCGATCGCAGACTATTCTTCAAAGCAAACTTTTGTCGGGCGCTTCAATGGATCCTTCCAGGAAACTCTTTGGCAGGGCGTTTCGATCGCGCTCATCGTGATCGGGGTGTTGACGCTTTTGGTACGACGTCCAAGTGGATGGTCGAATGGCGTTGCCGCATTGGCATTAGCGTTTGCGGGACACTTGCTTTACCTGCTCACCAACTCAGGCAACGGCGATTTTCCCGGCGCTGTGCGTCTCGCCTATATGGCCGCCTATCCTTTGTTGTTCACGCTGCCGCAACGTTTCCCTGCTCCAACGAGCTCTGTCACTTCGGTAAAGCAGGAAGCGGCAGTTCCCGAACGCCGTCGTTATAGCACCGACCCCAAAACATTCCACGCATTACTCGACCTCGCCGCCGAAACGAACTCCACCAAGGTTAGCCAGGCTGTGACACGCGCTATTGCGCAGACGATGCTGGCTGATCTATGTTTCCTCATTTATTTGACCGATAACAAGAATCAAATGGTCATCGCCTCGGGTTACGACCTGATCCGCGAAGAACCGCTCGAGGGGGGCAGCCTGAACAAGACCGCAGTCCCCATGCTTGCAGGTGCCATTCAACGCGGACGTCCACTGCGCCTCCCGGCGAGTGCGACCTCAGCAGATATCAAAGGGCTTGGTGAGGTGCTTGGCATTGGCAACCCGGGTAACCTGCTGACTGTACCCATGCTAACCAAGGATAAGGATTCCATTGGCGGTATTCTTCTGCTCTCCCCATACTCCAATCGTTTGTGGAGCGCCGAAGACCAGGCTTTCCTTTCCAATATCGCCACTTCTCTGGTTGCCATCGTCCAGCGCACGCGCCAGACCGCGACGCTTCAACAGAAAGAACAGGCAGCCACAGAAGCCCTCGAGCAGGCACGCGCACAACTGTCCGATGTAAAAAAGCAGAATGAGCAGCTTACCGCCCAACTGGAGGAAGCTCTTAAGAAACCGGCCGTGAGCGACACTGCCTACGATGTGGCTTTCGCTCTCGAGCAAGCCCAACAACGCATTGCCAGCCTCGAGACTGAACTCGATTCGATCCGGACTGCGAAGCGGGCACGTATTGCTGGAGGTGACAGCCAGGTGGAGAAGGAACTTCGCCTCGCGCTGGAAGATATTGCCCGCCTGCAGAATCAGCTTGCGGATGCGAATATCAAACTTCTCGAAATGGAAAAAAATCAAAAGGCCGCACATACGAACGAACAGGCAGAAGTGGTCGCTTCCATTTCGCAGGAACTACGCCAACCCATGTCGTCCATTGTTGGTTATACTGATTTGTTGCTTGGAGAATCGGTTGGCATTCTCGGAGCGCTTCAACGAAAATTTGTGGAACGCATCAAGGCGTCCACAGAACGCATCGGTAGCTTGATCGACGACCTCATCCAGGTCACAACGATCGAAGCCGGCATCGGTGACCTCAAAGCTGAAACCGTGGATCTGAACGCCATTCTTGACAGCGCCATGTCTTACACCAGCAGCCTGGTCCGAGAGAAGAACATCAGCATCCACCTTGACCTGCCAAAGCAGATGGCACCGATCTACGCTGACCGTGAAGCGCTTCAGCAGATCCTGATCCACCTTCTGCAAAACGCCGGAGCGGCCAGCCCTGTGGAGGGGCAGGTCACCCTCAAGGTTCAGACCCGAGCCGAAGCCGGCCAGGATTATGTCCTCTTTCAGGTCACCGATAGTGGCGGCGGCATCCCGCCCGAAGATTTACCGCGAGTCTTTACGCGTCTTTATCGCGCCGACAACGTTCTCATTCAAGGGGTCGGCGATACGGGCGTGGGACTCTCCATTGCCAAGACTCTAACCGAAGCTCAACGTGGACGCATATGGGTTGAATCCAACCCTGGTGTTGGTTCCACATTCAGCGTTCTTCTTCCGTTCGCCAAAACGGCAAATCCGTCTGTGAGGTGATATGCAGGCCTTCAAACAAATGGGGGGAGGCCTTCTGCTGGGTTTGATCTCTCTTGCGGTTGTTGTAGGAGGGATCTCGCTTGCGCTTGCCGAAGGCGGTGTGCGGCAACCCGCATATTTTCTCGCCAGTGCCACGCCTGGTGATACCCCTTTCCCCACATCTGGTATCGCAACCTCTCTCGATTTCTTGCTCACTCCATTTCCAAGCGATACACCCATCCCTTCGTTCACTCCGCTCCCGCCAACCAACTGCCCACCGCCTGCAGGCTGGACCCGCATCACTGTGGCTGCTGGCGATACCATTGAGACGATCTCCGCTCAATACGGAATCACGACCGACCAACTCATTCAAATTAACTGTCTTGTTTCAACCAGCCTGCTTCCTGGTTATTTTCTCTACGTTCCACCTGTTCCTACGAACACCTACATACCTTGTGGCGCTCCCGCAGGTTGGATTCACTACACCGTCAATTCTGGGGACACTCTGTTCAAGATCAGCCAGTTGTACCGTACGACCGTCTCGCAATTACAACAAGCAAATTGTCTTGGTTCCTCCACCACCATTCATGTGGGTGAACAACTATGGGTGCCAAACGTGCCCACCAGCACGCCTGCAGCCTCAGCGACCATAATCACCATCGAATTCTCCACGGCAACGACACCTCCAAGCGCGACACCCGAGCCGACAAACACAATCTCGCCCAGCGAGACGCCCATCCCGCCGACAGAAACTCCGCCTCCCTCCGCGCCCTAAGCGGCCAGCCCCTTGCCAACCATACCCATACGCCATGTCCCTTCACCCTCGCCGCTTGACGATCGCCACTCTCGTCATCCTTTTGATATCCTGTGCCCCGGCCCCGGCGCCCACTCAACCATATAGCCTTCCCTTCATCCTCGTCACAGATGCGGCGTATGTAGCCCCTTCCCCCACGCCTTTTCAGCCAGCTCTTCCAACTTCGTTCCCCACCCTTTCTTTCGATACATTTTCGACACCGTTGCCCCCACTTGTGCTGACTACAGCAACTTCGGCACCAGTAATTCAGAATACACCAGTGCCTGCTTCTGATGCGAGTATCCCATTCCCAACTGCTGTCCCACCGCCTGCTGTTGTTTACGAAGGCCCCGATGTTGTATCCTTCCTATTAATCGGTTCCGATAAACGTCCCGGTTCATCCTTTCGCACCGATACAATGGTGATTGCCATACTGCGCCCACGTGACCGGCAAGTTTCTCTTATTTCCATTCCGCGCGACCTATGGGTCTATATCCCTGATTGGGAGATGCAACGTATTAACACCGCGTATCAGCATGGCGAACTCTCCGGTTATCCGGGTGGTGGCCAGCAGTTATTGAAAGACACCATCGAATATAATCTTGGCCTTCACATAGACCATACCGCAATGGTGGAATTTGATGGCTTTAGAAAAATCGTTGATACACTTGGTGGAATCGATGTGCCAATTGCCTGCCCGTACACCGATTGGCGTTTGATCGATCCCACTTACGACCCTGAGAACGAGAACAATTGGTATCTTTACACCACTCCCACCGGCATCGTACACATGGATGGAGACCTCGCGCTTTGGTATGCCCGTTCTCGCTCCAAATCCAACGACTTTGACCGTGGACGCCGACAGCAGGAAGTCTTGCGTTCAATTTTCGACCGGGCGCTTCGAGGTGATACGCTCACGATTATCCCGCAGTTATACAGTGACTTCAGTTCGTTGGTTGTAACTGACCTTGGATTGGGAGATATTCTTAAATTAACATCTTTGGCGCCGCAGTTCACAAACGCCAATATTCGCAGCTATTACATTCGCCCTCCCATTGTTACCTCGTGGATCACACCCGGTGGGGCGTATGTCCTTCTGCCGGATCAAGCCGCGATGCAGGAGATGGTCACGCAAGCGCTTACCGCATCGGTTCAAGTCACTGTTAATGAAACGATTGTGGTTCAAGTAGAGAATGGCACCTTGAATGCAGACTGGGATGCTCTGGCCGCTTCGCGGCTGAATTATGCAGGTTATGAAACAAATCTAATCACGTCTGATCGACAGGATTACATGAATAGCGTCCTGGTCGACCTCTCCACAACCCAGGATTTTTCGCGCATTCAAAGCATACTTGCGATTATGGGATTGCCGAATGCCCAGGTTCTTTCCTCGCCCACCCCGGGCAGTCCCTTTCAGTACCGTCTTATTCTTGGCTATGACTACCAGCCATGCTTTCAACCCGAAACCCTCGCCCAGTGAGGTGAAAATTCATCCAAAAAACGAGCCGAAATCCATTGACCTGATTAAATAATGACTGTATAATGTCAGGTCGCTATCTCGAGGGAACTCGGGAGTTGTTTTGTTTGTAGACCAGCCTTTGAATCAAGGTCAGGAGAGACGAATGGCATCCTCTTTGCCCCACAAGAACTACGCGCGTATCCCGGTAAATCTCGATCTTCCCAATCTAATTGAAGTACAACTCGATTCATTTGAACGCCTCAAAAAGGAGGGGTTAGGGGATCTCTTCCATGAGATCTCACCAATCGAATCCTACAATAAGGGGATGAAATTGTATTTCCCCGGCCGCGGCCCCGAGGCCAAGCAATGGGGATTGAAATATTGGTTCGATAAACCGAAGCACAGCATCGAAGAATGTGTCGAGCGTGATTTGACATACTCCAGCCCTTTGTGGGTTTCGGTTCTCCTCGCCGGTCCTGATGTCCCCGAGCCGATCAAGCAGGATCTTTTCCTTGGCGACTTCCCGGAGATGACCGATAAGGGTACCTTCATCATAAACGGTACCGAACGTGTTGTTGTATCGCAATTGATCCGATCGCCAGGCGTCTACTTCGAAGCTCCGACTGATCGTGCAACTGCCCGTCCGTTGGCGATGGCCAAGCTTATCCCCGATCGCGGCGCTTGGATGGAGTTTGAGACCCGAAAATCTGATTACATCATCCTTAAATTCAATCGTAAGCGTACCGTGCCGATCTCTGTTTTCCTGAGGGCGTTGGCGGCAGTTAGCGATGGAATGCCCAACTCGCCGTTGAAGACCGGCAGCGATGAAGAGATCATGTCGCTGTTCGCGGATGTGGATAACAATTCCGAGCGCATGTTCATGGCATCTACGCTCCAGCAGGAACCCGAGTGGGATATGTCTGGAGGCATCAGTATTGCCGAAGCAGCTTTGATCGAGTTCTTCCGCAAGATGCGTCCTGGTGATCCTGCTACGCTGGATAATGCCCGTACGTTCCTTGAAGAACAATTATTCGACCAGCGTCACTATGACCTCGAGCGCGTGGGCCGTTACAAATTGAATCAAAAACTCGATCTGCAAATTCCCATTCCGCATCGCACGGTTACTAAGAATGATATCATCCGCTTAATTCGCCGAATGATCCAGATCAACAACGGTACGGAACCCCCGGATGATATCGACCACCTCGGCAATCGCCGCGTCAAGACCGTCGGCGAGTTGATCCAGAACAAGCTTCGAATTGGTCTGCGCCGTATGGAACGCGTTATTAAGGAACGCATGTCCATTCGCGATCAGGAACAGCTCTCTCCGGTCACCCTTGTGAACATTCGCCCTGTGGTTGCTGCCCTGCGCGAATTCTTCGGCTCCAGCCAATTGAGCCAGTTCATGGATCAGACCAACCCGCTTGCAGAACTTCGCCATAAGCGCACTCTCTCCGCATTGGGTCCGGGCGGTCTTCGCCGCGAACGCGCCGGCTTCGATGTTCGTGACGTGCACCACTCTCACTACGGCCGTATCTGCCCGATCGAAACACCCGAAGGTCCGAACATCGGTTTGATCGGTCGCCTCGCATCCTTCTCGCGCGTCAACGAGTATGGCTTCATTGAAACGCCATATCGCAAAGTTTATCGTGTTTTGCCTTGTGATGACCCTCGCCTTGAGGGGCGTGCCGCTCGCGGTGATGTCACCGACCCCAAGTCAGGTACGGTGATTGTTGCTGATGGTGAGCGCATTACCTCGAAAATGTTGAAGGCTCTGGCCAAGGTCGGAACGGATATTGCGGTTGCCCCGTTCGTTTCTGAGCAGGTGGACTACCTTTCTGCCGACGCCGAAGATAAGTATGTGATTGCGCAGGCCAATGCGCAGTTGACCGAAAACAACGAATTTGTCCGTGACCGCATCTCCTGCCGTTACCACTCTGGATTCCAATTCCAAACCGCGGAGAATGTTGATTACATGGATGTTGCTCCGCATCAGGTGGTTGGTATTAGTGCTGCCTTGATCCCCTTCCTTGAGCATGATGATGCGAACCGCGCATTGATGGGGTCGAACATGCAGGCGCAGGCTGTTCCTCTCGTGCGACCGGAAATTCCCCTCGTCTCTACCGGGATGGAGTATCATGCCGCGCTTGACTCCGGCCAGGTTGTGGTTGCTGAAGCTGACGGTGAGGTGGTGTCGGTGACCGGATCCACCATCACGGTCAAGGAGCGCGGCGGACAGCACGTTTATTATCTCCGCAAATATCAACGCTCCAATCAGTCCACTTGTATCGACCAGAGACCGGCTGTAGTCAAAGGTGATTTAGTAAAGAAAGGCGACATCATCGCCGATTCCTCTTCCACGGAGAGCGGACGTCTCGCTCTTGGCCAGAATGTGGTTGTGGCCTTTATTTCCTGGGAGGGAGGCAACTTTGAAGATGCCATCTTGATCTCGGAACGTCTCGTCCAGGAAGACCGGTTCACCTCGGTGCATATCGAGAAATATGAAGTAGAAGCCCGCGATACCAAGTTGGGCCCCGAAGAGATCACCCGTGACATCCCGAACGTCGGCGAAGATGCGATCAAGGATCTCGATGAGAACGGCATCATCCGCATCGGCGCGGAAGTCGGCCCGAATGACATTCTGGTTGGTAAAATCACGCCGAAGGGTGAAAAAGAACTGACCCCCGAAGAGCGCCTTTTACGAGCAATCTTTGGTGAAAAATCGCGTGACGTCAAAGATACTTCTCTGCGCATGCCTCACGGCGAGCGCGGCAAAGTAGTGGATGTAAAAGTCTTTACGCGAGAGGATAATGCTGATCTCTCTGCCGGCGTTGAAATGATGGTACGCGTTTCCGTTGCCCAGCGCCGCAAGATTACCGCTGGTGATAAGATGGCCGGGCGTCATGGAAACAAGGGTGTTGTGTCGAAAGTGGTCCCTGTCGAGGATATGCCCTTCCTCGAAGATGGTACTCCTGTGGATATGATCCTCAACCCGCTTGGTGTTCCAGGTCGTATGAACATCGGTCAGGTATTGGAAGTTCACTTGGGCTGGGCAGCAAAACGCCTAGGCTTCCGTGCCCACACCCCCGTTTTCGACGGTGCGTCTGAATCCGAGATCGAAGCCGAACTTGCCCGTGCCTGGATTGTGGATGAAGCTTGGAAAGAATCTGGCCAAATGGCTTGGGACTGGCTTAAGCAGCAGGAATATGATGCTGAATCTATTCAGGATGATGATGAAGTGCGCCGTCTCTACCTAGAAGATTGGCTTGGTGGTCGCAAATACGACTTGTACCGCATTCATGAGCCAGATTACGCACGTATTTCCGCTGCGCGCGAGTGGCTTCGAGATCGCGGGTATGACCCTGACATTGTTTTTGCTCTTGAGGTAGAACCAATTCATCACCGCGACCCTGAACGTGATGAATACACAATCCGTGCCTGTCTTCGTCTTTGGATGGAAGCCATTGGTCACACCAAAAAAGTATCGGATGAAAAGTTGCAAGAAACCGCCCAGGCAGTCATGGCTGAGACCGCTTCTCCTATGCCGACCCTTGGAAAGCAAACCCTCCGAGATGGAAAGACCGGTGTACCCTACGATCAGGCTGTAACTGTCGGTGTGATGACCGTTCTGAAATTACACCACCTCGTTGAAGATAAAGTGCATGCCCGCTCAACAGGTCCATACAGTCTTGTGACCCAGCAACCCCTCGGCGGTAAAGCGCAGTTTGGCGGCCAGCGCTTCGGTGAAATGGAAGTGTGGGCGCTTGAAGCGTACGGAGCTGCCTACACATTGCAAGAGATGCTTACTGTCAAGTCAGACGATGTCCAAGGACGTGTCAATACCTACGAAGCCATCGTCAAAGGCGAGCCAATTGAAGAGCCGAGCATTCCCGCCTCGTTCCGCGTTCTTGTCAAAGAACTACAAAGCCTTGGCCTTGCAGTTGAGGCAGTAGGGGATGGTGGTGACATGGTGAAGTTTGGCAAGGATGAAGAAAAGACTCATCCGCCCAAAATGGATACCGGCTTGCTCGATCTCGGCGAAAACCTTCCGTCAAAAAGCAGGAAAAATTCTTGACGGCCGCAAAAGCGCGTGTTATACTAGCGCTCCGTTGCCCAACCGAAGGCGGCATTTTTCCCGTCACCACAGGCGACTAAACTAAATGAGGCCATCAGGCAAGTTTATGATGGCCTCATTTTCTGCGAAAAGATAGATCAAATTTGTAACGAAAGTAATACACGGAGGCAAGGTGCCTACAATCAATCAAATGATCCGCAAAGGTCGTAAGACCAAAAAAGTGAAGAGCAAGGCTCCGGCTTTGCAATACACTTTGAACTCGTACAAGCAGCGCCGTTTCCGCCAAGCGGGTGGTGCGCCTCAAAAGCGCGGTGTGTGCACTGTGGTGCGCACGATGACGCCTAAGAAACCGAACTCGGCGTTGCGCAAGATCGCCCGCGTGCGGTTAACCAATGGTATTGAAGTGACCGCATACATTCCTGGCGAAGGCCATCAGCTGCAGGAGCACTCCGTCGTGCTTGTTCGCGGCGGTCGTGTGAAAGACCTGCCGGGCGTGCGTTATCATATCGTACGCGGATCTCTGGACACCACTGGTGTGGCTAATCGTAAACAAGGCCGCTCCAAGTACGGCGCGAAGCGTCCCAAGTAGTAGATAAGGAAGAAGCGAATGCGAAGAGGAACTCCCGAACAGCGCCCGGTTCAACCCGATTTGCGCTACAACAACGTCAATCTTCAGACGATGATCAAGCATATCATGGAGCGCGGTAAGCTCAGTGTTGCTACACGTCTCGTCTATCAAACTCTTGATTTGATTCAGGAACGCACCCAAAAGAATCCAATTGAGGTGTTTGACACCGCATTAAAGAATGTTGGGCCTTCCATGGAAGTTCGCCCGCGTCGCGTGGGCGGTGCAACCTATCAGGTCCCGATGGAAGTCCCGGCTGATCGTCGCGTTACTTTGGCGATACGCTGGATTCTTGAGTCGGCTCGCTCCCGCTCTGGAAAATCCTTCCCGGATAAATTAGCTTCCGAGCTGATCGAAGCGTCGACCGATACTGGAAACGCCATTCGCAAGCGCGACGAAACCCACAAGATGGCAGAGGCCAACCGCGCCTTCTCGCACTATCGTATCTAATTGAAGGCAGGTAATTCTTATCATGGCACGCGAGTATCCGCTCGAGCGATATCGTAATATTGGGATCATTGCCCACATTGACGCCGGGAAAACGACGACGACCGAGCGTATTCTTTTCTATACCGGAAAGACACACCGTATCGGTTCCGTTGATGATGGTACCACTGTGACCGACTGGATGGAGCAGGAACGCGAACGAGGCATCACAATCGTTTCTGCTGCAGTCTCCGCCGAATGGAAAGGTTATCAGATCAACCTGATTGATACCCCCGGACACATTGACTTCACTGCCGAAGTGCAACGCTCCCTCCGTGTGTTGGACGGCGGTGTGGTTTTGTTCGATGCTGTTCAAGGTGTTGAACCTCAGTCAGAGACGGTATGGCGCCAGGCGGATCGCTACGGTGTGCCGCGTATTTGCTTTGTTAACAAGATGGATCGCGTTGGGGCTTCCTACGAGAGAACCATTCAGAGCATCAAGGATCGTTTGGGGGCAAATCCCATTCCCATGCAATTGCCGATCGGCTTCGAATCAACATTTCGCGGCGTGATCGACCTTCTCGACATGAAGGCGATGTATTGGGAAGATGAGATGGGGCGCACCATCAATGTGACCGACATTCCCGCCGACATGAAGGCTCAAGCCGATGAAGCGCGCCATGCTATGGTCGAGAAGATTGCCGAGCAGGACGATGAATTGACAATGAAGTACCTGGAGGGGGTGGAGATTACAGTTCCAGAGCTAAAAACCGCGCTTCGCAAGGCTGTTATCGCCAATAAGGCCACAGCTGTATACTGCGGTTCCGCCATGCGAAATAAGGGCATCCAGGTTCTGCTCGATGCGGTCATTGATTTGCTTCCGTCACCGGCGGATATCCCGCCTGTGAAGGCCACCGATCCGGATGACGCCGAAGCGATTATCGAACTTCCCGCCGAAGACGGCGCGCCATTGAGCGCCCTTGTCTTCAAAATCGTGACCGACCCGTACGTGGGACGTCTCGCATATTTTCGCGTCTATTCCGGCGTCTTGAGTCAGGGTGCGATGGTCACAAATTCGATCAAGGGGAAACGCGAACGTATTGGTCGCCTGATCCGTATGTATGCCGACCGCCGTGAAGATATTACTGAGGTCCGCGCTGGCGACATCGCAGCCGCCCTTGGCTTCAAAGAAACCTTTACCGGCGATACCCTTTGCGAAAATAAGAAAGTCCAGCTCGAGAGCATTTCCTTCCCCGAACCCGTGATCTCCGTTGCGATCGAGCCGAAATCTAGCTCCGATCAGGAGAAGATGGGGGAGGCCCTCAAGAAACTGTCCGAGGAAGATCCGACCTTCCGCGTCCGCAGTGACGAGACGACCGGTCAGACCATCATTTCCGGCATGGGCGAACTCCACCTTGATATTTTGGTGGACCGCATGTTGCGCGAGTTCCGCGTGCAGGCCAATATTGGCCAACCGCGCGTAGCGTATCGCGAATCGATCACCCGCAAGGTGGCCAAGGCCGAGATGAAGTATGCCAAGCAATCCGGTGGCCGTGGTCAATATGGACACGTGGTCTTTACGATGGAACCCGGGGAGCGGGGCAGCGGCGTTGTTTTCGAGAACAAGATTGTCGGCGGTTCGATTCCAAAAGAATACATTCCCGCCATCGAAAAAGGTGTGAAGGAAACATCAGAAAGCGGCGTCATCGCGGGTTATCCCGTTGTAGATTTGAAAGTCACGCTGATCGATGGCTCCTTTCACGAGGTTGACTCTAACGAAATGTCCTTCAAGATGGCCTCATCGATGGCCTTCAAGGAAGGCATTCAGAAGGGTGGACCTGTTTTACTCGAACCTATCATGAAAGTGGAAGTGGTCATCCCTGAGGACTATCTTGGTGATGTGATTGGTCAGTTGAACAGCCGTCGTGGCATGATCCAGGGCATGGAGATCCGCCCCGGTAATGCCCAGGCTGTGAAATCCATGGTTCCGCTTGGTGAGATGTTCGGCTATGCAACTACACTGCGCTCTGGAACCCAGGGACGTGGCGTTTTCTCGATGGAATTCGACCACTATGCTCCGGTCTCTGAGGCTGTAGCGAAAGAAATCATAAAGTAACCGTCTGTTTTGATGGAATAAAAGGAGAACCGCAATGGCGAAGCAGAAATTTGAGCGAAACAAGCCGCACCTGA
>CAYNQA010000006.1:0-24542 GCA_964399225.1 uncultured Anaerolineaceae bacterium | reverse complement strand
AAAATAAAGTCTGGGGGCAGAGAATATTTTTGGCGTATACCAGCCAGCACTTCCGGCCCCGGTTCGGAATAAGCGTCAATCACGGGTGCGAGAGGCACAACGTCGATTTTCTCCTCGGCAAGTTGATATTGCTCGATCAGGTCCCTCTTTACGAACCGGGAAGCCGTCGCGATCATTGAAGCCTGGTCGCAAAACGCACGGTACATCTGGTCACGGAGGACACGGCGGCGCAGCGTGAACCCATCCGGTAAATGAATATGCTGTAGGTCATGCGGATGATAAATACTGGGTATCTCGGTCCGAAATGCGTTTTGCATTGTAAAATGCATCACGTCAATTCCGGCTGATTCGATCAACCCATTCGACTTGGGCTGGGGTATCGATCTCCAGAAAAGGAGAGGGTTGATGGCGTGCAACAAATTTACGAAGCCGGGAGATCGTTTTACGATCCGCCTTAAAACAGATTCGCGGGGGAACTTCGAATCTTCTAAAATTTGGCATGGGCCATCGAGAAATGGGATGATCCATTCCTTGGAATCGGTATAGGCGAGAAAATAATATTCCTCAGATCCATCGGTTAATCTCGACAAACCCGTGGCCAGCCCGATGACGAATTGCTCCACACCACCAGCGTCTCCGCTGACAAGGCGGGCGTCAATGCATATTTTCAACGGCTTCATTGCGGACTTGACTTTCTGTTTGATGGTTTTACAGTCACTTGATAGGTCTCGCCGGGATCCCCACCGCTATCACATCTCGGGGAATATCCTTGACAACAACCGCTCCAGCGCCGACGATGGTATTCCTGCCAATTTCATGACGCTCTACAGTTACTGCACCGGTTCCGAGATATGCGCCACGACGCACGGTTGTATATCCGGATAGATGACATCCAGGAGAAATCGTCACATAATCCTCGATGACACAGTCATGCCCAATAGTACAGTCAATATTAAGAATGACATGATCTCCAATTTTTATATTTACTGTCAATATATTGCCTGCACATACAATACACCCATTACCAATTTCGACTGAGGCAGCGTCCATCTTAACTTCAGGATGAATTAGTGTAGCAAACTTGAAACCTAAGTCCCTTGCCTGCTCAACAGCTCGCTCTCTTAAGTGTGTAGAGCCAATCGCTACAACTGCATACGTTTCTGAAAATTCTACTTTCAACTCAGCAGGATCGATAATCGGTATACCGTTGAGGGAACTGCCAACACGTTCGGTTGTATGTTCAACAAATCCTATTATTTTCCACCTCTCATATATTGGTAATTGAAGGTTGATATCAGCTATTAACCACGCGACTTCTCTAGCAAAACCTCCGCCACCAAAAATGACAAGTTCTTTTTTCATCGTTACTCCGTTTCTAAGCTGGTCAATTTCCAATCGTCACTTCTTGCAAAATGCCCGAATCGAACGAGCAACTTTATCGATATCGTCTTCGGATAATTCATTGTATGTTGGGAGGTTAATTCCGCTGTCTCCAAGAAGATCCGTAACGGGCAATCTCTCCCCTCTCTTGCGAGACTCTTCCCGAAACGGCGGGAGGCGATGCAGTGGAATAAAGAAGGGCCGGGTTTCGATTCCTTCCTGATCCAGCAAGTTCATTAACTCGTTGCGCGAGCATCCATATTCAGCGGAATTGACCGTGACGCAAAACAACCAACGGGCTGGTTCCGCCCAGTCGGCTACCGGCTGGAATTGAATGCCGGGGATGCCAGCAAGCCTGTCCCGGTATTGCCCATATACCCATTTTCTTCTTTCAAGAATCTGTTCACGCCTCTCCAGTTGCGCACACAGGAACGCACACGCCACATTCGTCATTCGGAAGTTATAGCCAGTGATCGGGAAGAAATACCGGCGCTGTGGATCCACACCCTGGCCGCGTAGGGTTCTGATCCGCACCGCCATTTGCTTGTCACTAAGCGTGATCGCTCCACCTTCGCCTGACGTAAATATTTTGTTTCCATAGAAAGAAAAGGTTGCCATCGATGCAAGGCTGCCAACCAGACGTCCTTTGTAACGAGCAAGGTGGGCTTCAGCCGCATCCTCAACCACCCACAACCCATGAACAGCGGCGATGTGATTGATGGCATCCATATCAGCAGGATGGCCGTAGAGATGGACCGCTATGATCCCCTTCGTGCGACGTGTAATATTTTCCTCTAAAAGATTCGGGTCAATACACCACGTATTCGGGTCAACATCCACAAATACCGGTTCGGCTCCAACGTAGCGGACAGCGTTCGCTGTTGCGATATAAGTCAGCGACGGTACCAGAACCTCATCACCAGGACGAACATCCAGTGCTAAAAGAGCGAGGTGCAAGGCGACCGTCCCATTACTCACGCTAATGGCGGTATTCGTCCCGCATAATTCAGCAAATTCCCTTTCAAAGCGCTGGATGTAAGGGCCAGTGGAGGAAATCCACGTGCTTCGAATTGCATCCACAACGTATTTTTCTTCGTTCCCAGACAAGTCCGGGATTGCGACAGGGATTCGCGTCATGCTTTCTCCAATTGATACTTCACGATATTATTTTAATGCCGCGTGCGCACTCTCAGCAGGATGTCAACAACGCGATATGTCATTATTCCAAAGGCTTGCCAGTCACTTTCATGTAATCGCTAGACAATAAAGATGGTCTGCGAAAAAAACAATTGATCGCCCGTGAAATTTTCAACCGCATTGCCAGCATATAAAAACTGGAAGAAATCCTTTTATCAGTAAGGAGATGGTAACTATGTCCATCGCTATAAATGTATTTACCTAATCTATTGGCAAGATAATCCAACGATCTTCTTGAAAAAATGGAAATATGCTGCCCGCCTTCAAGACCATAATACCACCAACGAGAGGGTCTCGGAGCAGTCTTGGGAAGTAGAGTCGTGCTAAAAAATATATTCGTAGACAACTTGAACATTTGCTCGATCTCCGCCAATGGATCAACCAAATGTTCAAATACCTCGAAAGCCGTTAAGACATGAAATTTCATGCCGGTGGGCAGGTTAATATCGAATGTCCTTGCAAACAAATTCTCACAATTGGGCTCGTAGAGATAAAAATCATAGCCACGATCGCGCATCAGCCTGACGAATAAACCATAACCACCGCCGTAATCCAAATATTGTCTCTCCTGATCAAAGAATAGAACAATGAGGGTTTTGGTTAGCTCCATCTGTATCAGGTTTCTGCCAGCTAGGCCAATATCCCTGAATCCGATGGCGTCGGAATAAGCTTCCGCCAGCCAGTAAGGTTCCTCAGTTTGAATAAAACCACACTGGCCGCATTGATAATACGACACTTCATATTTTTCGAGCACTTTGGCTGTATCAAAAATGTGAGCGATAACACTATCACAGATCTTACATTTCATCTTTTTCTCTCCGATCCGACCATCGCGTTCCACGAGGAAAAAAGCTTAGGAATATAGAATGTGATAGGCAGGAACGAGAAAACCAACCACGAGATCACGGAGGCGTAGACCGGACCCGCGACGCCGATCCTTTGCACCAGGATGATGGAGATGGATAGGTTGCCCGCTGCCATCAAAATGGCACAGGCGACCTGAAAGCCTATCACATTCGCACCGTTCAACAACATCGAAATCGGCCCAGCCAAGCCCAACAAAGCCATCCAAACCCCAATGCCAATAAGCAAGATTAAGGCGGGTTGGATTTCTGGACCTGCCCAAAACTCGATCACCTTTGCGCCAAAAATTACCAGAAACACGGAGGGAAGCAAACTCATAACAAAAGACAGAAGCAATGATCGCCGAAAGGTTTTCATAACCCAGGTCACATCCCTGCGGGCAATTGCTTCGCCGTAAGCAGGCCAGAGAGGCGTTAACACAAAACCGATAAGGGTCGGGATGACCATGAACAGCTTCATCGGGACCGCGTATTGCGAAACCTGGCTCGCTCCCAGAAAGCGCGCAATGACAATATTGTCCGATTGAAAGCCAATGGCAACCGCGAGTTGAAGAACAAAAAACAACAAACCATTCTTGAGAATTTGCATGCTGGCTGTCCAGTCAACAATCCGCCACCTAGGCAGCAGCCAGGGCCGCTGAACACTGAACAAAAGGATCGCATTGATGGACAATGTTAATATAGGGGAACCCGCTATCGCGAGCACGAGCCAGGGCAAACCGGCCTGTACATAAACACCAATCAAGACGCTTCCCAAACCCAGCAGGCTGCCTGCCGCCCGCCACAGTCCGTTGATATATCCTTCCTGATAACCTTCGTGTATTTTTTGGACAAGCCCTACTGGCAGACCGACCACCATGCAACCGATCAAAACTGATATCGTTGGCCCTGCCTCAAGTTTGGCGCTAGGCGTTGTGACGTTGAACAACCAGGACCAGGAAACCCGAGGATATAGGATGACCCAAAGGATGCCAATGAGAAGCGAGATCCCTGACAGGATAAAGAATGCGCTGGAAACATACAACTCCGCAACACGCCGGTCATTGCGGCCATGGGCATCCGCGATTGCATTAAGCAAGCCATTCCCCAGTCCCATATCTGCAAACCCAAGGATCGCAACCAGCGAGCTAATGGTCATCCATAAGCCATAACGTTCGACTCCGAGGTAATTCAATGTCAAAGGAACGGAAATTAACACAGTGAGCAGGTTTATCCCCTGAGCCAACCCCGAACTGAGGGCTGTTAATGCTACCCGACGCAATCGTTCATTCGAGCGCCCTTCCAGCGAATCTGTTTCGAATGGCGTTAGCCGGATGAGGGAAATCCAGTGGCGTGCTCCTTGCACGATTTGACTCATAGCAGAATTATAAATCAAAAAGCGAGTCGACTTTATCTTTTGGACCTCAAGGCTGGACAGTTCCTTCTTACACACCACCCTGATTGTGATAAGGAGTGGATATGGAATTTCATCAACGTTACTGGGGATTCGTGGGCGATGTTTTCTTCCAGTGCCATGGACTTCGATCGGGACAAGCTACCCGCCTTGGGGTGGGTCGATACGGAGTGCGTCCGATTTTGACTGGGCACGCCATCAAGACACAAAATCCCACACATGAACTGGAACACGATCAGCATCCAAAAGGAATGGATGCTCTTCAATGGCATGCCTGAGGGCAGCCGTTTTTTGCTTGTTCGATCCAAGGGATATCGATTTAGTGTTAATGACGGCTCTCACATTCTAAATTACTCCGAACTCGCTTCAAAATTGCCTGGCGCAACATGGGATTTTCGGTGCCCGCCTCAATGTTATGGACGACAAAAATATCTATAGCGAACAGCCTGCATATCCTGGTCCTGCCAATGGCGGCACATGCGGTCAGTATGTGCCGCCGTTGGCATCACAGGGCTGGTCACTTGCGCTGGTCAGATTATTTGCTTTGTTGATTATCCTCACCGGTCGAAATCAACCGGAGGGCATTCGATTAAAAGCTTCTTTATCAATGTCGAGCCTGCTGGCTGCTCTGATGATTATTAATGCTATTATTTTGCGGGCTTTAATCTGAAGCTTCTCGTCATCTTGTTTTGCATGGCTATTACATTTCTATCTCAATGTAATCTTTGCAAGATTTTGGAAAGCCATCGGAGCTTACGCAACCGGGTATCTTGGTATCTACATAGCCATCTTCGCTCCCTTCGGGCCGGGAATCAACGAAGGAGTGTTTGCATGGTTCTCCTCAATTCCGAAACTGGTTATTAAAAGTGTTATCAGTAGCGACTGCCTCTCGTATCATCAGCTGAACGGATCCAGATGTTCGTTTTCACTCCCTGATTACACAAGAATCATCTACACGATCAGTTACATCCTGATTATCAAACAGATAAAACCCATCCATAAAATATTGATGGTTTTCCAATATTCCTAAATGAGCATTGAAATATTCATCAAGGACGATCCGAAAGATATTTACTGCGGATATATCTTGCGGAATCACGTCAGGTAATGCACCAGGAAGATAATACGCTGCAAAATTCGAAAATCGCTCTTTCATGCAAGACCCAGGTAGATCATTAAAGTCCACATAGAGAGCAGATCCATGATCAGCCTGTATAACAATAATCGGCGGGTTGACTGAGTCTTCCAGCAATGCCTTTATAACCTTACGCATTTCATTGTTGATGAACTTAACCTGGTCAATGTAACGGGTTTTGTATTCTGCTTTCGAAAAGATAGAGCTATCAGGGCTGTCAAATGTGAAGCTGACGTCTGAATCGATCGGGTTTCCTTCTGCGTCGAAAACAAAGGGAGGGTGCGGAACTATGATGTGAGAAAATACAAATTTAGGTCCGGGTAAAGAGACAGCCGTTTTTAATGATTCGATATTAAAAGAAGTTATATCTCGGTGAATGTCGTTATTGACGATCGGTGCAAAGCCCTGCAAAGGAGCGTAAAGCAACTTCAGCGGTGTAGCACTCAAATAATAATTTTCAAAGTCATTCAAGATAACCGGGTATGGCTTTAAATAAGTGCTTCCATGAGGGTTATTTGTAATCCCCCAATCTGTTGCTATAGTTACGTAGCTGTATCCAATTGATTCCAGGGAGGAACGCAATCGACTATGATCGATCACGGGCTCAACCAGCCACCAATACACCGCCGACTCCATACCTGGCGAAATAGATTCCCAATACTGCATATCCAAGGTGGTCGAGACGGATATCGCCGTACGCGGATAATTGCTATGTGAATGTTCAGGGACAATAAAGCCCGAGTCCATCAGTTCATTTATCCACGCAGAATTATCATAACCATATATTTCTTTCAACACATCTGCACGCGGATACCCATCGAGGATGATATAGTAAATATCAGGCCTCCCGGCGCTACCGGGTGACAAAGGGATGGCTTTCTCACGGGAGCGTACCGCCATGTCGCGAAAATATGTTGACGGAATTGTGGAAAAAATGATCCCGAGAGATAAAGTTTGCATAAAAACAACGCCGGTTCCCAATATCGTTAGAAAGGCGGAAATTTGCTGAATTCCCACTTTCTTTTTCAACAATCGGAATATCATAATAACGATCAGAACCAAGACTATCGAAAATAAACCTACACTGAAAAACGCTGACCGCGTATAACAAAAGCCCAAAACAAGAATGGACAGAAGCACGCCTGCCCAATCGCGATTATTTGTGAGGCGAAAACAGATCGGATAGAGAATCCCCAATAACCCACATAAAATGATCATTGGGCGAATCAATTGGAACGGGTTCGCAATTAGACGAGCACCTGTATAGGTGGAAAGCAAGGAAATTATCAAAAACAGGATTGGGTGAAGCAATCTTAGTCGTTGCATGAACGGCATTCTATCAGCTTGCGATCCATTTTGGAACCTATTGGATATAAAAACTGCTCCCGATTTTCACCGGGAGCAGCTCAATTCCATCCGTTACTTACTTCATCTCAGGCGCGGGAGCCTTCGAGCGCATTACAGCCCAACCAAGCAAGCCGACAAGCGCTGCCGCAACAACCCAAATGGCAACCTGGGTTGCGCCGGTTGCGTTGGCGTACTGCACCACGATCGGAGCAATGATCACCGAGACCAGGTTCACCACTTTGATCATCGGGTTGAGGGCAGGGCCAGCAGTATCCTTGAAGGGATCACCGACGGTATCGCCGACCACGCCAGCCTTATGGCGTTCGGAACCTTTGCCGAGGTTTTCGGCAGGCTTCTTGGGCTCGTCTTCGATCAACTTCTTGGCGTTATCCCAAGCGCCGCCCGAGTTGTTGAGGAACACCGCCAACATCTGGCCAGAGATGATGATGCCGGCAAGGAAACCGCCAAGGGCTTCCACCTTGAGTAACAAACCAACAGCAATCGGGGTTACGATGCCCAGCAACGCCAGTGAAACGAGTTCCTTCTGCGCTGCAGTGGTGGAGATTCCAACCGCCTGCTTGTAATCGGGTTGGATTTTTCCTTCGAGTACGCCCAGTTTGAACTGGCGGCGGACTTCCAGCACGATCAGCGAAGCAGCGCGCGCTACAGCTTGAATGGCGAAGGAGGAGAACAACCAGGGCAGAGCGCCGCCGAGCAGCATACCCACGAAGACCTGCGGAACATCCACGCGGATGCCGATGGCCTGCATTTGCGCTTCTGCTGGGACGCCGGCCGCAGCCTGCGCGCGGCTCACATCAACAAGGAAAGAGCCGAACAGGGAGACCGCCGCAATTACAGCAGAGCCGATGGCCACGCCCTTGGTGATGGCCTTGGTGGTGTTACCCACCGCATCCAGGTCAGCCATGATCTGCTGGGCGGCCTTCGTCTCTTTGTCTTCCTGACCATGCCAGGACATTTCGCCGATGCCGTTCGCGTTGTCTGCGATCGGACCGAAGGAGTCCATGGCCACGTTGTTGCCGGTTAGGGTGAGCATGCCGATACCGGTCATCGCAACACCGTAGAGAATGAACGTGGCACGCGCAGTACCTTCCACACCGGGAATGGTACCGAAGATGAAGATGGATGCGACGATGGTCAAGGCAATAACAAGCACCGACCACACAGAGGATTCGAAACCGACGGAAATACCGTTTAAGATCAACGTAGCAGGGCCGGTGTCTGCGGACTTCTTGATGTCATTCACAGGCGCAGCGTGCGTACCCGTGAAGTATTCGGTCAAACGGTCAATGGCGATGGCGAGCACAACACCCACGAACACAGCCATCGGCATACGCCACCAGCCGCCCCACGCGTCCATTTCAGGTTTGTTGAGATAAACAAAGCCAGCGATGAAGAACATCACAGCCGAGATTGCGGCGGAGGAAAGGAAGCCACGGAAGATGGCCGACATGGCATCGCCGCTCTTGCCGGTCGCGTCACCCTTCACCACATAGGTGCCGATGATCGAGGAGAGCACACCCACACCGCGCACGATGAGCGGGAAGATGATCCACTCGAGGCGGCCGGTGATGGCGTGCAGGGCAAGGCCCAGGATCAAGCCGGAGACGATGGTCACTTCGTAGGACTCGAAGATGTCTGCGGCCATACCGGCGCAGTCACCGACGTTGTCACCAACGAGGTCGGCGATCACAGCGGGGTTGCGCGGATCATCCTCAGGGATGCCGGCTTCCACCTTGCCAACCAAATCCGCGCCCACATCTGCGGCTTTGGTGAAGATACCACCACCCACGCGCATGAAAAGCGCCAGGAGCGTGCCGCCGAAGCCGAAGCCCAGCAGCGCATCTGGCGCAGCAATGCCAAGAATGATGAAGATCAGCGTGCCGCCGAGCAAGCCGAGACCGTCGGTCAACATACCTGTGATGGTGCCCGCCCGGTAGGCGATGCGAAGCGCATCACCGAACGACCTGCGGGAAGCAGCGGCCACGCGGACGTTGCCTTCCACAGCCATGCGCATGCCGATCTGTCCGACCGCCAGCGAGAACGACGCGCCCATGACAAAAGCGATCGCACGGGCAATACCGATGATCAGCTTGATCTGGCTATCCGGCATTCCATGGAAGCGTTCTTGCGCCTCAGGAGAAGGCGGAACAACATATACAGACAAGAACAGCGCAAAGGTCAGAATGGCGATGAGTGGCAGGATCGATTTTAACTGCCGGCCCAGGTACGAGTTGGCACCGTCACGAATGGCGCCCCACACTTCCTGCATCTTGGCAGTGCCCTTATCCTCTCGCAAGATCTGCGAGCGCAGGAAGACCGCATATGCAAGGCCGAGGATGGCAACGCCAAACACAGCCCAGATCGCGATCGTTTCAAAACTGGTTAGTCCCATTGTGGACATAGAGAAAAAACTCCTCCGGGAGACAAAAAATGTAGGCGCGCAGCGCCTTTGAGTTAAGCAGGCCGATTGTAAAGGGCGGTTTGGGATGTGTCAAGAAAAATGAGCGTAAGATAAGCTGAGCAGCGATTATCCAAACCCTGACGGAACTGCAATCTGCACGAGCATTTCTGTGTTGACAGCCTGTTTCTATTCTGATAACATGCGTCAACTTTACTTTACGGCATTCTCACTACAGGAGATCCAATCATGTTGCAGGAAATCGAAACCCAAACCATCAACGTCTCTGCCTCAGCAGCACAGGCGGTTCAGAACATTCTCAGTGAACGCAAACTCGAGGGGTACGCCCTGCGAGTCTACGTGGCTGGAGGAGGTTGTTGCGGCGTAAACTTTGGCATGGCGCTGGACAATAACTTCCGTGATGTAGATTCCACATTCGACGCCTCTGGCATCAAGGTGGTCGTGGACAATGTTTCGCTCGATTACCTGCGCGGCGCAAACATCGACTTTGTCAATGACCCCGTCCGCGGCGCCGGCTTCGTGGTTGATAGCCCGAACGCCAAGCAGGGACATGGCCATGACCACGGTGAAGGCGGATGCGCCTGCGGTGGTTCTTGCGCTTGCAATAACTAACGAAATAAAAAAACAGGTTTCTCGCGAAACCTGTTTTTTTATTTAAACATCATCTTCCGCGTAACAGGGATGCCATAGCCACCAATATTCCAGCAAAGCCCAGGCCAAGAATGATCAAACCGAGCGGGACCGCCGCTGGCGCGACCGTAGCGTCAAAAAATGACGGTTCCTCCATCGGGGGTGCGGGGGTAAACGTAGCCAGCCCAGTCGCTGTCACCGCAGGGACGAATGCCGATTGGAGTGTGGGATTGATCGTAGGCGTCGCCGCCGAAGTCGGGGTTGGAGGCGCGTCCACAAAAGGTAAGGCCTGCGAGGATAGTGTCACATTGGCTGCAAAAACCCACCCCACACCACCGGGCACACCCGGGTAAATGATCTGAATCCACTGCCCGTCTTCAGAACGGCCGAGCGCTGGAACAGCTTGCCCACGCATGAGAATGCCAATTCGGGGGTAAAAAGATGAGCTTGGACCGGAACGAACGTTGATAAAATCCTGATCGAGGTTCACTGTTACCAACGGGCCAGGTGGCGTCCCTGTCACCGTAGGGATCGAACCAGTGGGCTGCTGAGCCTGCACAATGGAAACAGAAGGTACACGCAGGGAAAGCGTAAGCATCCCTGCAAACAGAGCGATCCAGCCGATACGTTTTAGAAAGGAGGCAGACATTCTGAATTCTAGCGTCGAAAGAGAAGAGAAAGCGCAAGACCGATCAAGCCGGCAAGCCCCATCCCCGCAATGAGCGGGGCTGCCCAAGCAGAAGGCCCCGAGCGCGGAAGTTCTTCGTAGACCGGCAGGGATGCCACGGAAGCGGGCGGCGTGAAGGTGGCAAGACGCGTGGTGGTAGGCTCCACCTGCAAGGACGCAGCCAGTGTCGGGTCCAGATTGAGCGTGAAGGCGGGAGTGGGAGGCAAAGGCACCTCCGGCAGAAAACCAGTTGATGTCAATGTGACATTAGCAGAGTACACCCACCCCGCTCCACCAGGAATACCCGGGCAGGAGATCTGGATCCAGTCACCACCGGGTGTGCGCCCGAGAGCAAGCGCTGATTCGCCGGGATACAATTTTCCCACTTTATCGTAGAGATATGAATTCGGGCCTCCCCGCACGTTAATACCGCTGATCGGATCCTGGTCTAGATTAACTGTGATGAACGGCTGGCCGGTAAGTGACCCTGGAGCCGCAGCACAAAGAACAAATTGAGCTAGTACAGGCTGCGGCATGAACAACACAAGGACAGCAAGCAGCAACAGGCAAGAGAACAATTTCACGAAACCCGTGCGCGATTTTTTCGTAAACATATCTGAAACCATGGCGAAGGATTATAATCGAATTATGGACCGACGATTTTTTCATGGAAAGTTCGCCCCCGTAGATGTGGCACAAGCACTTCTTGCGGAATTCAACCGCACGAATTTACAAGCGCAAACGATGGGCACCAAAGAACGAATGGTGGTTCAAATCGCAACGCGGCCCGGCGCGATGTCGGGCGGCGAGACTGCGGTTACTGTCACCATAGAACAAGCTCCCGACGGTGTCATGGTGCAACTCGGGCAGCAAGCCTGGATGGGCACCGCCGCCAGCCTCGGTTGGACCGCTCTCACCGCGCTGAAAAATCCCTTTTCGTTGCTTGGTCGCCTCGATGACCTCGCACAGGATTTTGAAAATCTGCAGCTCAGCGAAAATATCTGGAAAGCCGTTGGCCGTGCCGCTGAAGCGGCAGGCGCATCGCACGAGCTTTCGGAACGGTATAAGCGCCTGACATGTGCTTATTGCGGGGTGGCCAACCCCGTCGGGGAGCCTTCATGCGTAGCCTGCGGCGCTCCGCTGGGCAAGGTTCAGCCCAAAACCTGCCGGAGTTGCGGTTTCTTGATCACACACAACGAGACAACCTGCCCCAATTGCGGCAAACTAGTCTGAAAAAACTCGGAGAGAATCATCTCTCCGAGTTTTTTTATTCAGCATCCACCGATAGGATTTCTTCCGTTCGTTCAAGAAAATACACGGTGATTTGAACGCCATCTGGGATCACCCCGCCCGGATTCTTATCCAGGTCAAATTGGCGCCCCTCCACTTCCAAAATAAAATCCTGTCCGTCACGAATGACGCGCGCGCGTCCGCTCACTGCCCGGACCTGACCCTGGTTTTCGGATGGAACCGATCGCCATATCATCCATGCCTGTCTGCCCCAAGCCAACGGCCAAAGCACGCACAACATCAAGCCGATCAGGACTTTACCCGCTAACACCGGCGCATTGACGACGATCAATAGTCCCATGCCGAATCCCAATAAGGCAAACACAAGCAGGATCCCTGCAGAGTCACGCGCCGACCTCCGTTCCGCCCTGGCATCTTCTGTGAGTCTTTTCTCCTGCTTGTCGGACAGACGCCCATTACGATTTGCGTGTAAATCGTAATCGTCGAACTTAAACAGCTTCTTCAAATCTGGGATATTCATGTTTTCTTCCAGTGGAATCTCTTAAATCCATCCGATTTATTTGATAGGTTGCGTAGTATATCAGGCTGGGCTTGCAGCATGTGAAACGACTCGAGGCGACAAAATGGCATGGGGTGATTTTTGGGTGCCATAAATGGTCATTTCCTAGGTATGGTGGAATTCGGCGGGTTGATAAAATTCTAAATATAAAAAACGGAGAATTCAATGAATCGAGTTCTTGGCCTGGATGTTAGTTTTTACCAAAATGAACCAGACACCGTGCAGGGGATCAACTTCCAAAAAATGCAGGAAGCGGGTGATTTTGTAATTATTCGAGCTGGACAAAATCTCTGGCCAGATCCCGATTTTAAATTTAACTGGCAAGAATCGAAAAAGGCGGGGATACCTCGTGGTTCATATTGGTTCTACGATAGCCGGGTTGATCCAAAGACACAGGCCGAGATCTGGTTTGAGCTAATGAATAAAGATTTGGGCGAGCTGCCGCTTTTTGCAGATTTCGAGGAGCGCTTCAAAGGGAAATACAGCGGATGGCGCAAATGGTATGATTTTCTGGAGAGAATGAGGTCTCTCGTCGGGGATAAGGAAATCGGGATCTATACAGCATATTACTATTGGACCGACAACGCGCCCAATTCCATCACTCAGGCCTCTAACCTGGAATATTTCCATCAATATCCGTTGTGGGTTGCTCACTATGGTGTGGAAGAACCGCGCATCCCCAAACCATGGAAAAAGGATGAATGGCTGTTTTGGCAGTTTTCCGAGGTGGGCAACGGCAAAGCGTTTGGCGTGGAAAGCAAATCCATCGATCTCAATTACTTCAACGGGGAAGAGAGCGACTTCAAAGAGCGCTTCCCGTCGCCCGAAACAGTTCCCGTCCCAGAACCCGAGCCTCAACCAGTCCCGCTTCCTTCAGGTGAGGGGAATTCGCAGCAAAGGTATTATGTCAACACGGCATCGCTCAGGGTTCGAAAGGGTCCAGGGCTGCTGTTTGATACGATTGGTTACCTATCTCTGGGAGATGTGGTTGAGGAAATCAGTTCCACGGCAGACAGGACATGGCTGCAGATTCGATCAGAAACCGGCCTGATCGGCTGGTGCTTTAGCGAGTATCTACAAAACATCGATAAACAGCCGGGCACACCTCCTCCATCCGAAACGATCGACTTTTGGTACAAGACGGCGGTTGATGAGTTATCAGTCCACGCAGAACCTGCATTCAACAGCCCAATCATTGGGACATTGTATAGAGATGACATCGTTCCCATTCTAGGCGACATGACAGATGACGGCTGGGGACAGATCCAGCGCGTTGACGGATTAACCGGATGGTGCAAGCGAATCAGTTTTACACCAATCAGCCAGGCGCACCCGGAGATCATCTATCAAAGGCTCAGTCCTGGCATCATCTACGTTCGTAAAGAAATCACCAAACCGCGTAAAGCTGTGGCGCATTTTGTGAACATTTTCCTGGACAAGGAGAATTGTGAATTTTTAGTCACGCCAGCCGATTCCAATGGCATCCTGTGCGCACGAACCACTTCCCAATTCCTTGGTGAATTTGATATGAACATCGCCATCAACGGGGATGCCTACAGCTATCTAAGCGCCGCAAGACAATTAAATAACAACCCGAATGCGTGTGGCGATTATGTCCGCCCGAATGGTTTTGCTGCCTCAAGAGGAGCGATCTATTCAAGGCGAAGAGGGCCGACGCTATTTATCGATCGCAAAAATCGGATGAGTATGCTCCCACAAGGGAGTGTTTACAATGCGATCTCTGGAAATCACGTACTGGTTCTTGGTGGTAAAACCAGGCGGGATTTTCCAGAAGAACGCCCCGCTGCCCGATCGGCGATTGGCATCTCCAAAGATGCAGGCGTCATCATGTTCATGGTGGTAGATGGGAACCAGCCCGACATGAGCGAGGGCCTAACCACCCGCGAGCTTGCGAGTCTTCTCGTGGAAGTAGGGGCATGGTCAGCATTGAGCATGGATGGAGGCGGCTCATCAACCCTGGTGATCAAAGGATTTGACGGGAAGCCAAAGGTCATCAATTCTCCCATAGACAAGGATATTCCCGGGACCGAGCGAGCCGTGGCAAATCACCTTGGAGTGCAGGTCACGATAAAACGCGATGGATTATCTTTCGTACCCAAACTCACGCTTGCCAGGAAAAGCAACTAACAAAACCAAAGACCAGCACCGACAGGCTGGTCTTTGGTTTTAATACATATCAGGTTGGCGCCGATAAACATCTGACAGTGATAAGCCATGTGCTCGGCTATAATCCAAGTATGCAGCGTGTCCTCCGTTCCCCCGCCGACCTTGGTTCCGAAGATATTCATGCCGTCTACAATGCCTTCAACTCTGCCATCACAAAACTCGACTGCGGAAATAAATGTGCGCCACACAACCCGAACGGTGTCCCATTCTGTTGCGACATTTGTCACGCCATCCCAGCTGCATACACCAGTGAATGGAATCATCTCCGCAAGACGACGAACTTGTGGCACACCTATCGCGGTGACGAATGTGCCGCTTCCGACTCGTCTCAGGCGGGTGAGGTCCTCGCAGACCCAAGCCTTCCTCATGGCATGATCTCCCTTGCCTGCCTTGGCGCGAAGCAGTGCGAACGGCCCAACCGAATCCTTTCCTGCCGTGCGTTTCCGTTCTTCCCCTACATTTCATCCGATCATCGATTCCTCGGCCTTGCCTGTGAATGGGAATTTGAATCTGTGTGCTGGGTGATCAGCAACCTGGGTCAAGTCACAAAAAATTATCGCGGCGAATTTATCAGCACATTCGATCGCCTGCTCGCCACATTCGATGACGTATTCGAAAGTTACGAAGTCCACTCTCAGCGACTGCGCGCCCACTTCCAGTCCAGAAAGAAGCGGTTTCCGATCCTGCATCGGAATGGGCATGCCTATCTCGTCAGTCCGCGCAACGAACGCATACAGAAAGTCGATTCGTCACAGTTACCGCGTTTTGGATTTTACCGATAACCAGGATCCACGCCCAAGCTCACTCCGCTTGCAAACCAATGGATGCAAGAGTGCCAGACATTCGAAAGAAATCAATGGACGAGATCGTCACGTTCATTTGAATGATTTTCATTAGCGATATAATTCCATTATCAAACGAAAGGAAACCATCCCATGCCCGAACAAGAAGGAAAAGCCCCCGCTAAAAAATCGACTACCGCTCCCAAGGCAACCAGTGCCCCGAGCGGACAAAGCCTCGACCTTGCCACACTATTCGGTGCGGCAGCGCAGGCACTCGCCGCCAATCAAGGTGCGCTCAACCAGGCGGATGCAAAGAGCGGCAACCATGGCGACCACATCGTACAGACTTTCCAACTGATTACCGAAGCGGTGACTGCCACCAAAGGCAAGGCGCCCGCGGATCAACTCGCCTACGCCAGCAAGGCACTGGCCGGCCACGCGAAGGTCAGCGGTTCTGCCAAGGTCTACGCCGATGGGCTCGCTAAAGCCGCCGAACAATATGCCGGGCAAAAAACAATCACACCCGAAATGGCTGCCGGCCTCGTGGAGACATTGCTGGCAGGCGGTACCGCTTCCGGGAACCAGAAAGCCGCCGCTGGTGCAGATCTATTCGGACAACTACTCGGCGCGGCCAGCGGCCAGCCTGTACAAAGCGACCCGGACAAGCTCGACATGGGCGACCTGCTCAATGCCGGCATGTCGTTCTTGAAAGCCAAGAACGAAGGCAAAGACAACATGGAGGCTGCCATTGGCGCTTTGATGTCTTCCAGTCCGCTCAGCCAACAGCCGCACAGACAGCAATCGGGAGAACTGATCGCCTCCACATTGCTCCAGGCAATCTCGGCCTTCTCGAAAAAGTAAACTCGCAAGAAGCCAGGTTTCTTCAAGGAACCTGGCTTTTTTCAAATGCACCGCAGCCCATGTCCATCCTTCTCTTTATCACTGGTCTTGCCATCACCATCGGGACTCTATCCTCTGCGCTTTCCACTTTCGTTCTGCCTCGCGCTGCGCGCAGTCAACTCAACCGACTCGTTTTCGGTCTCCTGCGCCGTGTCGTGGACATCCCCATGCGGTTCGCGCGTGACTACAATCAACGCGATGCCATCATGGCCTACTACGCGCCCATCGGCTTGATGCTGCTTGTTCCCACATGGTACGCGCTGATCGCCATCGGCTATGCCTTTATGTACACATCCTTGGGCTATGGCGATCTGATCGAGTCGTTCAAACTCAGCGGTTCATCCCTGCTCACGCTGGGCTTTATCTCCTCGAACGACCTCGTCACAGATATCTTCATGTTTTCTGAAGCGGTCATCGGCTTGATTCTGGTCGCCCTGCTGATCGCTTACCTGCCCACGATGTACTCCGCCTTCTCGCGCCGTGAACAAGCCGTGACCATGCTCGAAGTCCGCGCGGGCGACCCACCCGCGGCCGAGACGATGCTCCTGCGCTTTAACCGTATACATGGCCTCGACCAATTGAGGGATGTTTGGAAAACGTGGGAAGTGTGGTTTTCCGAGATCGAAGAGAGTCACACTGTGCTGCCTGCTTTGGTATTCTTCCGTTCCCCCCGCTCCAACCATTCGTGGGTCACCGCCGCGGGCGCGGTTCTGGACGGAGCCGCGCTGACCCTTTCCGCCGTGGATATTCCCAACGACTCGTCTGCCGCGCTCTGCATCCGCTCGGGCTATCTCGCCCTGCGCCAGGTCGTGGACTACTTCGACATCCCCTACCCGACCGACCCGCGCTTCCCCGCCACACCTATTTCCGTCACGCGCGAGGAATTCGACGCCACCCTTGACCGCCTCGCCGCGCAGGGGATCCCCATCCACGCGGATCGCGACCGCGCCTGGCAGGATTTCGGCGGCTGGCGCGTCAATTATGACAGAGTCCTGCTTGCCCTTTGCTCGCTGACTCTCGCCCCACCCGCTCCCTGGTCATCCGACCGAGCGCCCAAGCCAAAGCTGCCGCCGCTGTTCATACCGAAGAAAAAGAAAACCCAGGTTTAGCCTGGGTTTTCTCATCAGCCCTTCTTTGCCAGATAATCGCTGTACCCGCCCTGATATCCAACCAACTTCCCATCTTCGATCACCAGCAAACGATCCGCGGTTCGATCCAGGAAGTAGCGGTCGTGCGAGACGATCAGCGCTGTGCCGACGAAATCTTCGAGCGCCTGCTCCAACACTTCAGCGGAGGCAATGTCGAGGTTATTGGTCGGCTCGTCGAGCAGGAGGAAGTTCGCGCCCGAAAGGACGAGCAACGTCAGTTGAAGACGGCTCCGCTCTCCACCCGAGAACTCGCCGATCTTCTGCGTGACCTGCTTGTACGTGAACAGGTAACGCAACAGAAACGCCGTGGCCTTTGACTCGCTCAACGCGCCCGCATAACGCACCGCGTCCAAGGCAGTCTGGTTGAAGTCGAGCGTTTCGTGCTCCTGGGCATAGTGACCCACGACCACGCTCGGTCCGATCTTGACCTCACCCGCGTCGGGACTCTCCTGCCCGAGGATCATCTTCATCAGGACAGACTTGCCCGCGCCGTTCGCGCCGATCAGCCCCACGCGCTCGCCGTGCCAGATAGTCTCGTTCAGTTCGGCAAAGACCTGCTTCGCGCCAAACGATTTCGAGACGCCCGCCAACTCCAGCACCTTGTTCGAGCCGCGCCAGCCATTGATGGCCAAGTCCATTTTGCGGCGCTCAAGGACAGGTTTCTCGACTTTATCCATCTTGTCGAGTCGCTTCTGCATGGATTTAGCCTTCCGTGCAAAATCTTCGTTGTCGTAGACCTTACCCCAGATGGCATAACGTTTGATGGCCGCCTGCAAACGGTCGATCTCGTGCTTTTGGGCGCGGAACATTTCCTCCTGCCGCGCTAACTTCATTTCCTTGTCGGCGATGAATGAGGAGTAGTCACCCGTGAAGAGGGTCAGCTTGCCATCTTCGAGTTCAGCGATGTGCGTCACGACCGCGTCGAGCAAATATCGGTCGTGCGAGATGATGACCACGGTTCCTTCGTATTCTCGGATCAATTTTTCGAGGAACATCTTGCCAGGCAAGTCGAGGTGATTATCTGGCTCATCGAGCAACAACACATCGGGACGGACGAGCAACAGCCGCGCCAAGCCAACCAGTTTCTTCTGCCCGCCGCTCAACACGGACAGGGGTTTGGTCAGCTCGCTTTCGGCCAATCCCAGCCCGAGCAGGAGTTGACGGACGCGCTCGGGGTATGAGTCGCCTCCTAAGGCGTGGAATTCCTCAATCAGTTGGTGTTGACGCTCGAGGGCGCGTTGCAGTTTGCGCTCGTCGCCGTAGACTTCAGGGGTCCCTAAACTGGCTTCCACTTCCTCAAGTTGCGCGTGGACTTCGGCCACGCGCGGATTGCCCTGCATGGCCGCGTCAAACGCCGTCAGCGTAAGATCAAGCTCGGGATGTTGCGACAGGTATCCCGTCGAGACGAGGCGGGCGCGGGTGACGTTTCCGCCCAGTTCGGGCGCGTAAGCGATGTCGCCTTGGATCAATTTGAACAGCGAAGATTTCCCCGCGCCGTTCGCGCCGATCAGGCCGATCTTTTGTCCGCGCTGGATCTCCCAGTTGAGGTTTTCGAAGACACGTTTTGCGCCGAGGACGAGGGTGATGTTGGAGAGTTGAATTTGGATCATGGTGTTTTCCGCTACGTTGGAGTGCGGGCTTCAGTCCGCAAGCAGCCTAAAGGCTGCACTCCATAAAAAATAAAAACGCCGCAGTCACCTGCGGCGCGAAGAAATCAGAACGATTTGCTCAGCAAACAGGCGCGATTCGAGGAAGCCCCTGCGCGATAAAGCCACGCACACCGATGCAAAGCGGAGGATTGGCGAGACGAAAACCGTAAATCATGAGCGGGATTATACCTGAGAAAATGAAGAAACCAGGTTTCTACTAGAAACGGGAGTGGTTGATCGTCTGGGCTTTTTCAACACCAAGGCACGAAGGCTCCAAGACTCAAAGGAACTTTGTGCCTTCGTGTCTTGGAGCCTTTGTGTTTAACCCACGGAAATAGCCACTCTCTAGAAACCTGGTTTCTAAAATTGCTTATCGCCACGCGCCGAGAATGGCGCCGAACAGCACGAAGTTGACCAGGTGGTTGCCGATCTCGATCGCCCAAATTTTCAGGCCGTGACCCGCGAACAACTTGTTGACCAGATACGTCGGCGCGATGAAACCGAGCCAGAGCATAAAGCCCGTGGACATGCCCGTCATCGCGTTCACGCCACCCATCAAACCGCCCATGGCATCCACCATGAACGACATCGCCACGGCTTGCACGAACGACGACAGGACGGTCAGCGCCCAGGTCATCGCCATGTTCTCCATGCCAGGCTGTTCGCCTTTGCCAACGACTGCCCACCAGGTGGGGAAAAATGTTTTGGGGTTGTACCAGATACTCCCGCTGATCATGCTGACCACCACGCATGCAACCACCGCCAACCAGTTGATAGAACTTAGATCCATTTCAGCCTCCATTGCTAAAGTTGATTCGGCGCGCGCCGAATTTCAACAAGTATAACCCGAAAGAATGTTCTAAGATACGTTTCCGATCGTGCCGCTGGAATCGCGGTCGGTCTGGCATAATCAGGGAATGCCCAACAAACCCGCTCATACAAAAGCAATTCTTCTGGCCGTCTTCATCACCTTCCTCTGGTCAACCTCGTGGATCCTGATCAAGTTCGGTCTGCGCAATGACCTGCCCGCGCTCTCGTTCGCGGGACTACGCTACACCACGGCCTTCGTCTGCCTGTCGATTTTTGTCTTCGCCAACCCGAAGGAACGCGCCAACCTGAAACGCCTCACCCGCGCGGACTGGGGCTGGCTGGCGCTGCTAGGTCTGATCGTCATCACTTTGACGCAAGGCGCGCAATTCGTCGGTCTGGCGTACCTGCCCGCCAACATGGTCAGCCTGATCCTCAACACCACTTCCATGTTCGTCGGCCTGGCGGGAATTTATTTTCTGAAAGAGTCGCCCTCGCGGCTCCAATGGCTCGGTATCGCGCTGACCCTGGCGGGCGTAGGCGTGTACTTCCTGCCGATCTCACTTTCGGGCGCGCTCGGCGTTGGTCTGTTCGCCGCCGTGTTGACCATGCTCGGCAACACCGCATCCTCCCTACTCGGACGCAAGATCAACCTGCAAGATCATCTCTCTCCGCTCATCGTGACCTTCGTCAGCATGGGCATTGGCTCGGTCGTACTGCTCGCCATCGGAGCGGTCACGCAGGGAGTCGGTCACCCGTCCCTCGGCGATTGGGCGATCATCGCCTGGCTGGCAGTGGTCAACACGGCCTTCGCCTTCACCGTCTGGAATCACACACTGCAAACGCTCACCGCCGTCGAGTCGAGTATCATCAACAGCTTGATGATGCCGCAGATCGCCATCATGGCCTGGGTCTTCCTCGGCGAAACCATCGGCGGCAAGGAGATCGTCGGCCTGATACTGGTCGGAGTGGGCGTGCTTGTGGTACAGTTGCGCAAACGATGACCGCCCTCCCCACTCCCTTCACTTTCTCCCAATCTTCGTTGCAGGACTACTTCGATTGTCCGCGCCGCTTCGAATTGCGCTACATCGAAAAACTGGATTGGCCTGCCGTGGAAGCGGAACCCGTGGCCGAGAACGAACGTCGCATGGCCGACGGCAACTTCTTCCACCGCCTCGCCCAACAATTCCTGCTGGGTCTGCCCGCGAAAAAATTATCCCGACTTGCCAACACGCCCGACCTCTCCCGCTGGTGGGACAACTTCGCCCAAACGTTTCCCTCACCATCCGACCTCGGTTCGCTCCACCCCGAAGCGGTTCTCTCCGCCCCCATCGGTAACCACCGCCTGCTCGCCAAATTCGACCTGATCGCCGTCCGCGACGGGCGCGCCACCATCTACGACTGGAAGACCTACCACAAGCGTCCCAAAGACGAGTGGATGGCGATCCGCATGCAGACGCGCGTCTACCGCTACCTGCTGGCGCGCGCGGGAAGTCACCTCAATGGCGGCCAGCCCTTCGCGCCCGAGTCCATCCAGATGATCTATTGGTACACGGACTTCCCCTCCGAGCCATCCACCTTCCACTACGACGCGTCCCTCTTCAAACGCGATGAAGCGACGCTCGAAAAATTGGTGGACGAGATCGGCTCGCTCGAAACATTCGAGTTGACGGGCGACGAAGGCAAATGCCGCTTCTGCGCGTACCGCTCCTACTGCAATCGCGGCGTCACCGCAGGCGATTGGCACGACGCCGAGGCAGAGGCCGAAGTCCACGAGGCATTCGACATCAACTTCGAGCAGATCGCGGAGATCGCGTTTTAGACCACAGATGAGCTAAAGGGAAACCTTTGCATCCAATACGATAACTAATTTCGATGACACAAACTAAACCCCTTCACCGAGCCGACATTTTCATTGCGATCATTGTCTGGTTGTTCGCGTTCGCGCTCTATGTGCGCACACTGGCGCCGTCCTTGCTATGGGGCGATATGGCGGAGTTTCAAACACTCTCCTACACCCTCGGCATGACACATCCAAGCGGATACATGACGCATATCATGATCGGCAAATTATTTACGCTAATCCCAGTTGGCAACATCGCTTGGCGGGTGAACTTGATGTCCGCGTTCTTCGGTGCGCTGGCAGTGGCAAATGTTTATCTCATCACACGCCTGCATGGCGGCTGGCGCGCGGCGGGACTTTCCGCATCCGCCCTGCTGGCCTTGCTCGAGGGATTCTGGTGGCGCGCGCTCATCGCCGAATCCTACGCGCCCGCGGCGGGATTTCTCTCCACTGTCTGGCTGCTCGTTCTGCTGTGGGATCAAAGCAGTCAATGGCCGTATCTTTTTCTCGCGGGAATTCTCGGCGGTCTAAGCGTGGGTCTCCACAGCACTGTCGTCATGACTGCCGCATCCGTGATCCTGATCATGCTCTTACGCGCGCGAACAAAGCAGGCCTGGCTCGGCGCAGTCAGCGGAGCGGTGATCGGCGTTGTCCTTACCGCCATTGCATTTCTATACGTGGATTACAACGACCCGCCTTCGAGCGTCTACAACACAGTCTACCGCCCCAACCTCAGTCTCTATCAATTAACCGAAGCCGAATTTGACACCCCCGTGGAACGTCTCCTTGCCATCTTCCCCGCAGACAGCTTCTGGACCTACTACTTCACCGCGCCGGACGAGGAGATCCGATTCCGTCTTGGTGAATATGTCTCGTTCTTCCCGGACTGGGCAGCGGCATTGATCGTCGCAGGCGTGATCGGCCTGCTGGCCCGGCGTCGCTGGCACGAGGGCCTTTATCCACTCGTCTCGTTCCTGCTGGTGTGGGGCCTCGGCGTGACGGTGGCATTCTCGATCTACCGTGAGTTTTACGTCCCTGCGGCGGTGTTCGTGGCGGTCTGGCTGGGGGCGGGCGCGAGCGCATTGCTCGACGGCGTGGACCGGCTCGCGAGGATGATCCCCGGACGGGGAAGTCTGATGCGGATGCTTGCGGTCGGAGTAGTTTCGCTAGGGCTGGTCGCTCTCCCGCTGTATGGTGCGCGCGAGGATCTCCGTCTCGCCATTGAAAAGGGATACACAAACTTTGTGCAGCGCGACCATATCTACCCGGTCTTTGCACCAGACAAAGCAGTGAAGGATGCAACCAAACTGTTGAACAAAATTCCTGAGAACGCGATCCTATTCGCGGATTGGGATAAGCTCTACAGTTATGTTTACACGGCAGAGATCGAGATCAACCGCAAGGACGTTACTTTCCATGAGTACCTCATCCTGCCGGATGGAAGCCTGCCACAAACAACGCTGGAATACATACACGCCAACATCGACTCGCGGCCGATCTATTTCACGATCTTCCTCGATGAATTGAATGAATTGTATTCGGTCAGGCAGGTTGGAGAATCATTATTCTTGATCGAAAGAAAGTAGAGCGGGATATATCGCTCTACTTTTTAAAATAGATCCCCAGATGATTTGCGACCGGTCGTTCGCGGCCGGGAATGTAGAGATCGATCGGCGAATTGAGGATGCGCGGCTGGCCATCCGAGCCGCGAATTACTAGGGTGGACGAACCGCCGCCGTCGAGGTTCATGGCATCGTAAGCGCCAAGATCGAGCATGAGTTGCGCCAGTTCGGCGAGCGTCATGCCTTCGCTATAGAAGGGTTGACGTCCGTCTACAACAACGATGTAGAGGAATTTCCCGTTCTGCGAGTAACCAACGGCGGTGCGCGGATGGATCTCGGGATCCGTTAGTTCTTCAACGACTTTTCCGCCTATCAGGATGCGGGTCTCACCAGAGATGGCATTGAACCAGTTTGCTGGCGCCTCGAACGATAGACGGTTTCGCGAGGAGATATGAAGTGTGGGGACAGATTCCGCGGTGCGCCAGTAAGCCAGCCCGCGGGAGGCCGCATCGCCGCGCGGTGCGACCGGGTCGCCGATGCGGGGGTAGTAGTCCGCGGGGGTGCGTGACCACCATGGGGAAAATCCATCGCCATTGACGGCGATGTCGAGGTCAAACTCTTCCAAAAATTGGGATGTAGTGCGCGCGTCGAGCGGGGTCGCATTCTTGATCCGGTCAGGTGGGGTGACCATGAATTGCAGTTTTTTTGTCTTCACGTTGACTTTGAGAACATGGATCATGAGCGGGCGCGGGGAAAATCGCACAATACGCTGGTACTCCACGCCTGGAAAGAGAGTGTCTTT